>NZ_QHHV01000110.1:0-53758 GCF_003947245.1 Actinoplanes sp. ATCC 53533
CCGGCGAGCCGGCCGCCGTCTTGTCCGGGCCGCCGCAACCGGTGAGGACGAGGGTCAGGGCCATGGCAGCGGGCAGCACGGCGCGCCCGGTCGAGAAGATCATCCGCGGACAGTACCGGTTGTCGATCCGCCGAGCCGTCGGGATTAGACGCGGTCGGACACGCTTGGACAGCCGGCGGAGCGCCTGCCCACACCCGCTATGGCATCCTAGGAAGCTAGGCTTCGGGTTTGCCGGCCGGGGCGATCCGGGGCGGCCGGTTCTCGTACGGGGTGCTCAGCACGACCGTGGTCCGGGTCGTGACGTTCGCCGCCGTACGGATCTCCTGCAGGAGCCGTTCGAGGTCGGCCGGGCTCGCCACCCGTACCAGAAGCAGGTAGAAGTCCTCCCCCGCCACCGAATAGCAGGAGTCGATCTCGGCCAGATGGGCCAGGCGCTCCGGCGCGTCGTCGGGCTGCGACGGGTCGAACGGGCGGATCGCCACGAACGCCGTCAGCGGCAACTCCAGGCTCTCGTACGAGACCTTGGCCGTGTATCCGCTGATCACCCCGCGCTGCTCCAGCCGGCGCACCCGCTGGTGCACCGCCGACACGCTCAGCCCGACCCGCTCGGCGAGATCGGTGTAGGACAGCCGGCCGTCCACGGTGAGGGCGCCCACGATCGCCCGGTCGATCTCTTCCACGGCGTCAAGATACCGGTCGGGGCGCCCGGGCAACGAACCCGTTTCAGCCGCGGGTCAGCGAGCGGCTGATGACCAGGCGCTGGATCTGGTTGGTGCCCTCGACGATCTGCAGCACCTTCGCCTCGCGGAACCAGCGCTCCACCGGGTGGTCGCTGACGTAGCCGGCCCCGCCGAGCACCTGGATCGCGTCGGTCGTCACCCGCATGGCCGCGTCGGTGGCGAAGAGCTTGGCCTTGGCCGCCTCCACCGAGAACGGGCGCCCGGCGTCCTTGAGCCGCGCGGCGCTCAGCAGCAGCGCCCGGGCCGCCGAGACCTGGGTGGCCATGTCTGCCAGCAGGAAACCGACGCCCTGGAACTCGCCGATCGCCCGGCCGAACTGCACCCGCTCGCGGGCATACCCGGCGGCGTAGTCGACCGCGGCCTGGGCCAGGCCGACCGCGCAGGCCGCGATGCCCAGCCGCCCCGCGTCGAGCGCCTGCATGGCGATCCGGAAGCCCTCGCCCTCCTCGCCGACCAGCCGCTCGACCGGCACCCGCGCGCCGTCGAAGACGATCTGGGCCGGCGGCGACGAGCGCAGGCCCATGGTGCGCTCCGGCACCTGCGGCAGCATCCCGGGCGTGTCGGCGTCGGCGACGAGGCAGGAGATCCCGGCCGGGCCGGGCCCGCCGGTGCGGCAGAAGACGTTGTAGAAATCGGCGTGGCCGCCATGGGTGATCCAGGCCTTGGTGCCGGTGACCACCCAGTCCTCCCCGTCGCGCACGGCACGGGTGGTCAGCGCGGCGGCGTCGGAGCCGCCCTGCGGCTCGGAGAGGCAGTACGCGCCGAGCAGGTCGCCGCCGAGCATGTCCGGCAGGGTCTTGCGCTGGCGCTCGCTGCCGTACGCCCAGACCGGGTAGCAGGACAGCGTGTGCACGCTGACGGCCTCGGCGATGGCCAGCCACGAACCGGCCAGGATCTCCAGGACCTGCAGATAGACCTCGTACGGCTGGCCGGCGCCGCCGTCGGCCTCTGGATAGGGCAGGCCGAGCAGTCCGGCGCGGCCGACGGTGCGCAGCACATCGCGCGGGAAGAGGCCCTTCTGCTCGTGCTCGGCGACCCGGGGAGCCAGCTCGCCGTCGGCGATCTCCCGGGTCAGGCCCAGCAACTCGTACGCCTCGTCCGTTGGCAGCATCCGCTCGACTGTCACATCCGTAAGCTTAACGGTCGTTAGGCCGACAGTCAGCCCTACCCCTCCCCGATGGCACGTCGGGGCGGGTCCCCCACAAAATGTCGGTGGGCACCACTACGTTGGTGCGGTGACCGAGCGACCCCTGTTGGCAGTCGACGCCCCCAGCCTCTATTTCCGCGCGTTCCACGGCATCCCCGAGTCCGCGGCCCGCACCGGCGCGGGCGAGCCCGTCAACGCGATCCGCGGATTCCTGGACATGATCGCCCAGCTCATCCGCACCCGCGGGCCCGACCGGCTGGTGTGCGCCCTCGACGCGGACTGGCGCCCGGCGTGGCGGGTCGAGCTGGTCCCGTCCTACAAGCAGCACCGCGTCGCCCACGGCGACGTCGAGGAGGTGCCCGCGTCCCTGGAGAAGCAGGTCCCGGTGCTGCTCGAGGTCCTGCGGGCGGTCGGCATCCCGGCCTTCGGCGTCCCGGGTTACGAGGCCGACGACGTCCTCGGCACCCTCGCCGCCACCCAGCCCGCCCCGGTCGAGGTCGTCTCGGGCGACCGCGACCTCTACCAGCTGGTCGACGACGCGCGCGGCACCCGGCTGCTCTACTGCGGCCGAGGCGTGGCCAAGCTGGAAGACAGCGACAACGCGGCGGTCGAGGCCAAATACGGCGTCCCGGCCCGGTGGTATGCGGACTTCGCGGCGATGCGCGGCGACCCGAGCGACGGGCTGCCCGGCGTGCCCGGGGTCGGCGAGAAGACCGCCGCCCGGCTCATCGCCCGCTACGGCGGCATCGAGCAGATCCTGGCGGCGCTCGACGACAAGGACGCCGGCTTCGCGCCCGGCCTGCGCACCAAGCTCGACGGCGCCCGCACCTACCTGGCGGCGGCGCTGCCGGTGTGCAAGGTCGCGCTGGACGTGCCGCTGCCCGACTTCGATCCGGCCCTGCCGGCCTCGCCGAAGGACCCGGAGGCACTGCTGGCGCTGGCCGAGCGGTGGAATCTGGCGGGCTCGGCGCGGCGGCTGGTCGACGCCCTCGCGGGCTGAGGCCGACATCCGCCCCGACCGTCCGGCCTGGCCCAGGCTGGTGGGCTGAGGCCGACACCCGCTGGGCAGCCCCGACCGGCCGGCCCGGCCGAGGCCGGTGGCGGTGAGCTGCCGCCACCAGCCCGGCGAACTCGGGCCGGGTGGTCGGCCGGCTCAGACCGCTGGCGGTCGGCCGGGTGGTCGGCTGGTCCGAGCCGACAGTCACTCCGCCGGGGGCGGGGTGGCGCGACGGCGACGGATCAGCAGCAGGCCCACGCCGCCGGCCAGCGCCAGGGCGACCAGGACCCAGATCCACCAGGTGGACGACCCCTCATCCGCCTCCGCGGCCGGCTCGGCCTGGATCGTGGCCGGGGCCGACGGCAGGACCGAGGCCACCGGCGCGGACGACGACGCGGACGGCGCCGGGGCCGGGCTGGTCGTGGCGGGTGCGGTGGAGGGCCCGGGCTTCAGCACGATCAGCGGCGCCGGGTTCTCCGGCTCGTCCTTGCCCTCCTCCTGGATCTCGATCCAGCGGGAGACCTCACCGTCGGCGTAGGTCTCCAGGGTCTTGAACGACAGCCGCGTCTCGCCGTCCGGCAGCTTCGCGATCTTGACCTTCCACTCCGCGTCCTTGCCCGAGGCCAGCTTCTTGCCGCCGACGGTGAAGCCGTCGGCGGTCGCCTTGAACGTCCAGCCGGGCGGCGCCTTGACCAGGGTGACGTCGGCTGGCGCGATGCCCTCGGGCAGCACCACCCGCTCGCTGGCGATGCCGGACGGATTTTCGGCCTCACCGTGGAACGTCAGGGTCACATCGATGGCCCCGGCGCGGGTCTTGTCGGCGCTCACCTCGACATGCGCCGCCGCCGGGCCGGCCACGGCCAGCACCCCCAGCGCTGTGAGCACGCCGACCGTCGTCAACCGGAACCTGTTACGCACGCCGAGAACCACCTTCGGGAAGAGAGGGACAACGGTCCCACAGTCGCTCCCCGACCCGGAAAAGTTCCCGCGACCCGCCATCCAGTCCAACACGTCGATCCGCTCATTCGACCGGACTCTCACCGGCAGCCCGTCCAAGGTGTGGATCACCGAATGCACCTACAGCGGCCCTTCCGGTGAAGAATGGCGGATCTACTCCCCTTTCGATGGGCACCTCAGCATCGGATAGGGCGCCCGCCCGGCCGCCCCTATCCGGCCCGTGGTGCGGCGACACGCCGGCCGGCGGTCGAGGCTCAGTCCAGGGCCGAGCGCGCCGCCGCGAGGAACGCGTCGCGAAGTTCGTCGAGCTCGGGGTAGAGGTCGTCGAGGTCGGGCACCCCATCCCAGACGGCCCGGTTGATTCGCTGGTGGTAGACGCGGGCGGTGCTGTACACGTCGGCGGGATACAGCGCCTGGAGCATGCGTTCGGTAACCCAGAGCCGGTTCATCACCCCTTCGGCGGCGGTGGGCCAGGCTTCACCGGGCGCCCAGGTGGCGGGACGTTCGAAGGCGATGCGTTCCGCGTCGGCGGACGCGACGATGAATCGCTCCAAATGCGTGAGGCGTTCGGCCCGTCGGCTCTCGGCGCGGGCGACGTCCTGCTTTCGCTGCTCGGTGCGGGCGCTCATCCGTAGCGTGTTGTTCTGCACCAGGTAGGACAAACCACCGCCGAGCGCTACGCCGCCGAGGGAGGTGAGCAGGGTCATGAGTTCGCCGGCCATCGCGGCCACTGTAGCCGCGCGGTGGCCGGCCGTGGTGCTACCGCACGTAGGTGTTGGCCTGCGCTCCCAGGACGTTCAGCAGAGCCAGCGCCTCGGCGCCGGGAGATCCCGGCGGCGCGGTGAAGAGCACGAGGTGCTGGTCGCGGTCGGTGAGGGTGAGGGTGTCGCAGTCGACGGTGACCTCTCCGACGGCCGGGTGGCGGAAGGTCTTGGTGAGCATCGGCGCGGCCTGGACGTCGTGCCGTTCCCAGAGCCGGGCGAAGTCGGGGTTCGCGGCGCGGAGTTCGTCGACGAGGCCGGTGACCCCGGGATCTGTCGGATAGCGGGCGAGGGTGGCGTGGAGCCGCATCACGACGCTGAGCCGGAACTCGGCGGCGTCGGAGACCCCGTACAGCGCCGCATCGGCGTGCCGCGGCCCGGGGAAGGCCCGGCGGGCGAGGTTGCGGTCCGCGGGGGCGAGCGGGGCGAAGTCCTCCATGAGCGCGGCGGCGAGGTCGTTCCAGGCGAGGACCTCGAACGCGGCGGACGTCACGAACGCGGCCGTCTGCGGCAGCCGCTGGAGCAGCGCGACGATACTGGGGCGGACGTCGCGCCGGTGCAGTCCGGTGCGGCTCGGCGCGGTGCCCGCGAGGACGTGGAGGTGGCCTGACTCGGCGTCGGTGAGCCGCAGCGCGCCGGCGATCCCGGCCAGGACGTCGCCCGACGGCCGTGGCGCCCTGCCCTGCTCGAGCCGGATGTAGTACTCCGTGGAGATGTGCGCGAGGACCGCCACTTCCTCGCGGCGAAGGCCCGGCGTCCGGCGTCGCGGGCCGGACGGGAGACCGACGTCCTGCGGGCGGAGCCGCTCGCGGCGACTGCGGAGGAACGCCCCGAGTTCCTGCTTGTCCATGCGCCAAGTGTGCGCGCGGCGCAGCGACCGATCCTGGTACAACCTGTGCCTGGATGCGGCCGGGGGCCGGCCGGACGCTGTCGTCATGACGAACAACACGCACACCATCGACAGCGCACCCGCCGGCCTGCTGGCCGGCAAGGTCGTCCTCATCACCGGCGCCAGCCGCGGCATCGGCGCGGCCGCGGCCCGGCTGTTCGCCTCGGAAGGCGCGGCCGTCGTGCTCGCCGCCCGCGGCACCGCCGCCCTGGACAGCGTCGTGCAGGAGATCCGCGCCGACGGCGGTGTCGCCGACGCGGTCGCCCTGGACCTGTCCGACCGGGCGAGCATCCGTACGGCTGTCGACCGGGTCGAGCGACTGCACGGGCGGCTCGACGGCGCCTTCAACAACGGCGGGGTCGTCCAGCAGCAGGTCGGCCCGCTCGACACCACCACCGACAAGGACATCGAGGAACAGTTCGCCGTCAACTTCCTCGCCCACTGGACCGCCATGAACGCCGAGGCCGCGCTGATGCGCCGCACCGGCGGCGGGGCGATCGTCAACACCTCCAGCATCGGCAGCCGCCGCGCGAACCGCGCCCTGCCCGCGTACGGAGCCATGAAACGCGCGCTCAACAGCATCACCGAGACCGCCGCGGTGACCTGGGCCGCCGACGGCATCCGGGTCAACGGCATCACCCCCGGCGGCACCCGCACCGAGATGATGCGGGAGTGGGAGGCGACCAGCCCCGGCATCATCGAGGCCAACAGCGCGGCGACCCCGCTCGGCCGGATGGCCGAGCCCCGCGAGGTCGCCGAGGCGGCCGCGTGGCTGCTCAGCGACCGCGCCTCGATGGTGACCGGCGCGATCGTGCCGGTCGACGGCGGCGCCGGCGCCTGACCGGCGAAAACCCGCCAGCATGAGCGTCCGGGACGAGGCAGGTCCCGGCGGGGCGCCCGGTGGACTACCGCTTCGCCGCACGGCACCACCGAGGAAAGAACGCGCCCTCACGGCCACTGGTTGGTGGTGCACCACACCTTCTCGACGTCCGTGGCGGTGGCGCCAGCCGAGTCGACGGCGGTGAGCGTCACGGTCTGATACCGGTTGGGCGTGCACCGTCCGCTGGCGGCAGGGCTCCACTGCAAAGTGACCGGGGCCACGCCACCCGAAGCCGAGCCGAGGCAGATGAACTGGCGCAGGCCCGAGTCGCAGAAGCCGATCGTGGCGGCCAACGGATCGGCGGCGTAGGCCGGCGCGGCCAGGGCGAGCGGGGCGGCGACCGCGAGGATCGCCGCCCCGAGCATCGTCTGAACAGGGCGCATCATTTTCTCCCTCCGAGAACGAACCCGGCCATCACAACACGGTCTTTTGGGTGGAAGCCTCCATGTTGGACAGCGTTGGACAGCTACCTGTCACGGCTGATGCGGCGGCGCCGCTGGGTCGCACCAAGGACTCCGGCCCCGGTCTCCATGCGTCTCCCGGAAGCCGCCCGACGCCCGCGAACTGATCAACAGTTCTTTCGGACGCGGGCCAGTTCCACGCGCACGTCGCGGCGCAGGGCACGGTCCAGGCCGGGCCGGGCGAGAGTCTCGGCGAAGTCGTGGGCAGCCTCGTCCCACCGGGCCAGCCTCACGAGCGCCATGCCGCGGTTGTAGCGCGGCACCGGCTCCGACGACAGCGCCACCGCGCGGTCCAGGTCCGCCAGGGCGCCGGCCGTGTCACCGCGTTCGAAGCGGACGGCGGCGCGGTTGGTCCACGCCTCGACCAGCTGGGGGTTCCCGGCGACGGCCCGGCTCAGCAGCTCCTCCGCCTCCACCGGGCGCTTGCGTTCGGCGCAGGCCAGCCCCAGGGTGCACAGCAGGAAGCAACCGTGACCCAAGACGCACCATACCCAGCACTACATGTCCCGCCGGGACAGCGGTTCACCTTCACTCTGTGACCGATCCCAGACGGCGGCGGGAGGACAACCACCCCACCATCACCAGGCCGCGAGATGCTCGCCGAAGCGGAGACGCTGATCAACGACGTCCGGCCGCCGTGACGGTCTTGTGCCCGAGCATCGAAAAGCGAGATCATCACGCATGCTCGACCCCTCGCCCGAAGACGACGGGACCTCACCGACCGTTTCCACGCCGCATTTCGTCGGTCGCGATCGGGAGATGGCGGCGCTGCGGGGTGCGCTGGCCCGGCCTCCGGCGATCGTGCTGGTGGAGGGCGAGGCGGGCATCGGCAAGAGCCGGCTGCTGCGCGAGTGGTTGGCCGCGCCGGACCAGCACACCGCCCTGGTGTCGGTGTGCCCACCGCTTCGCGAGTCGCTGACGTTGGGGCCGATCGTCGACGCGTTCCATGGGATCGAGCGCCGGGTGCCGCGCTTGCGGCTCACCGAGCTCGCGGGCGCGTTACGGCCCCTGTTTCCGGAATGGTCGGAGAACCTGCCGCCCGCGTTGCCGCCCTTGGACGACGCGAAGGCGGCCCGGCATCGCCTGTTCCGTGCCCTGGACGAGTTGCTGCGGGCGCTGCGTGTCGACGTTCTCGTGCTCGAGGACGCGCACTGGGCCGACGACGTGACGTGTGAGTTCCTGCTGTTCGTCATCTCCCGGCAGCAGTCGGACGGGCCCAGCCTCGTGATCTCCTATCGGCCGGAGGAAGTGGACGACAGATCGCTGTTGCTGCGGCTGACGTCCCGGTTGCCCGCCGGCGTGACCCAGCTGAGGATCGCCCTGGCGCCCATGCGCTTCGACGACACGGCGGCGCTGGTGTCCTCGATGCTGGACGGCAAACCGATCTCGCAGGAGTTCACGACGTTCATGCACGACCGGACCGGCGGCGTTCCCCTGGCCGTGGAGGAGTCGGTCCGCCTCATGTGCGACCGTGCCGACCTCGTCTTCCGCGACGGACAGTGGGTCCGGCTGAAGCTGCGCGAGCTTCAGGTGCCGCCGACGGTGCGCGACTCCACCCGGGAGCGGGTGAGCAGGCTGTCGCCGACGGCGCAGCAGGCGTTGCGCGCGGCGGCCACGTTGGCCGAGCGTTCCTCGGTGGCGACGATCGCGATGACCGCCGACCTGTCACCGGCCGCGTGCCGAGGCGCCATCGCGGAGGCGGCCGGTGCCGGTGTCCTGGACGGAGACGACCGCGGCCGGTGGCGGTTCCGGCATGTGCTGGCCGCCACCGCTGTCTACGAAGCGATCCCCTTGACCGACCGCAGGCACTTCCACCTGCTGGCCGGCCGGGCCTTGGAGCACCTCCATCCCCCGCCCGTGGCGCGCCTCGCCCACCACTTCCGCGAGGCCGGCGAGACGCCGTCCTGGGCGCGGTACGCCGAGCAGGGCGCCGAGCTGGCCATGGCCTCGGGTGACCACACCAAGGCGGTCGACCTGCTGGTCGATCTGCTGTCGTGGGCCGTACTGCCGCCGGTGGACCGGGCGCGTGTCGCGCGCATCGCCGGGGTCGCCGCGCTGGGCCGTCGGGAACCGGTCGACGAGGTCTACCACCGTGTGGTCCGTACCCTGCGGTCGGTGCTGGACACCCCCGGCCTCTCCGCCCGCCAGCAGGCCGAGATCCGCAACCCCCTGGGTCGGCTGCTGATCACCGGGGGCGAGGCGCAGGCCGCACTCAGCGAGCTGGAGCAGGCGGTGGCCAACCTCGACCACGACCCGGTCGAGGCGGCTCGGGCGATGACCTACCTCGGCTGGGCGTACGCGGGACCGTGGCCGGCCGCGACCCATCGGCGTTGGCTGGATCGCGCCGCTGCGCTGACCGCCCGGATCGACTCCCCCACGCAGCGGCTGAACCTGGCCGGAAACCGCGCCGCGGCGTTGCTCATGCTGGGCGAGGAGGAGGCCTGGGACGTCGTCGCCGACCTGCCCGCCGACGGCACGACCGCGGCGGAGCGTCTCGACGTGGCCCGCATCCACGTGAATGTCGGTACCGGGGCGCTGATCTGGGGTCGGTACGCCGACGCCGAGCAACACCTCGCCGTGGCCATGCGCCTCGCCGAGGCCGAGCAGGCGTCCCGGTTGCAGCACAACATCCGACTCGAACAGGCCAACCTGGCGTGGAACACCGGTCGGTGGGACGGTCTCGCCGAGACGAGCGCGGCACTCGCCGATGCCGACCGGGACCGGCCGGCACATTACCTCGGCAGCATTCGCCTCGCTGCCCGGCTGGCGGCCGCAGCCGGCCGGCGGCGCGCCGCGGAGGAGCAGTTCCGGCTGGTCCTTCAGGAGTCCGCCCGGCTCGGCGCGGCCGACGACACGATGGAAGCCGCCGCCGCGCTGGCCAGGCTGTGGCTGACGGACGGAAACAGCCGCCGGGCGCTGCGGATCACGGACGAGCCGATGGACACCGTCCGGCGCAAGGGCATCTGGGTCTGGGCGACGGATCTCGTCCCGGCCCGGATCGAGGCGCTCCTCGCCGCCGGCGACCTGACGGCCGCGACACGCCTGGTCGACCAGTTCGCCCGAGGACTGCGTGGCCGTACGGCACCCGCGCCTCGCGCCGGGCTCGCCGTGTGCCGTGCCCTGCTGCTCGCCGCAGCCGGAGACCACTCTCGGGCGGCGACGGCCTACGACCGGGCGGCGCGCGCCTGGAGCGCGTTGCCGCGCCCCTACGAAGCCATGCGCGCCCGCGAGCGCCAGGCCGAGGCGCTCATCGCGCAGGGTCGGATCGAGCAGGGCCGCGAGCTGCTGGCGGCGCAGTACGAGCAGCTGTTCAGGCTGGGCGCCCGCGGCGACGCGGACCGGGTCGCCCAGCGGCTTCGTGAGCACGGCGCCGAGGTCCCGCGATTGTGGCGCGGCGGCCGACGCGGGTACGGGGACCAGCTCTCACCCCGCGAGCTCGACGTGGTCCAGCTGGTCGTCGCCGGCAGGACGAACCGGGAGATCAGCCGGATCCTGACCAAGTCCCCGGCCACGGTGGATCAACAGCTGCGGGCGGCGATGCGCAAGTTGAAGGTGAACTCCCGGACCGCCCTCGCGGTCAAGGCGGTCGAGGCCGGCGTGTTCGCCGAAGAAGATTGACGTATCTGCTTAATAGCTAAGGTCCCTCGTTCCGCCCGAGCATGACTCCATGATTCATAGCCCATGGGCGATGCATGCCTGAGCGACCCGTCGTGCGTGACGACTCCGTCACCGAGCACCCGCCACCCCCTGAGCTGTCGCGGGAGCCGCACGACAGCGACCGCGACGCCTCCGACGCCCACGACGCCGACGGTGCCGTCGACCACGAGAGCCACGACCCCTACCAACCCCTGTAGGCGGAAGGGACCCCCATGAGATTCAAAGCCCTCGCGGCAACGCTGGCCGCAGCGGTCGGCCTGAGCATGCTCCAGCCACTACCGGCGTCCGCGGCGGAGCCGGATCCCGGCACGGCCGCCGGCAAGATCGCGCCGAACCTGCGGGACCGCTTCCGCACGCAGCCCTCCGCCGACTTCTGGATCACCTTCGAGACCGGGGCCGACCTCGGGCCGGCGAAGAAGATCGCCGACTGGACCGCTCGTGGTCAGTTCGTCTACGACGCGCTGACCGCGGCGGCGAAGAGCTCCACGGCATCGGTCTCCACCGAGCTCGACCGGGCCGGCGTCAAGTACACCTCCTACCCGATCGTCAACGCCGTGCTCGTCAAGGGCGGCACCGAGAAGCTCGCCCTCGACGTGGCGGCCCGGGTGCAGGTCGCCGAGATCCACGCGACGCCGCAGGTCGCGCTCGTCGAGCCGGTGGACGAGAAAGTCCCCCAGCCCGGCCGAACCGCCGCCCCGAAGGACGACACCGTCGCGTGGGGTCTGGAGGCCATCCACGCCCCGCAGGCGTGGGCCATGGGCGCCACCGGCGCCGGCATCACCGTGTCCAACCTCGACTCGGGCGTGCAGTTCGACCACCCCGCCCTGACGCACCAGTACCGCGGCACGAAGCCCGACGGCACCGTCGACCACAACTACAACTGGATGGCCACCCGGAGCTCGTGCGCGGGCGCGCCCTGCGACGACAACGGACACGGCACGCACACCATGGGCACCATGGTCGGCGACGACGGCACCAACCACGTCGGTGTCGCACCGGAAGCGCAGTGGATCGCGACGGACGGCTGCTGCGCGGACACCGGCGCCGAGTCGCTGCTGCGGTCCGGCTGGTGGCTGCTCGCACCGACCGACGTCCGGGGGAACAACCCCGATCCGGCCAAGCGCCCCCACGTCATCAACAACTCGTGGGGTCAGAACGCCGAACACAACTTCAACGACTTCTTCCGGGCCATCGACGAGGCCTGGACCGCCGCGGGCATCTTCAGCGTCTGGTCGTCGGGGAACACCGCGCCGTACGCGGCCTGCGACACCGTCTCCTCGCCCGGTTCCGCCGAGAGCGCCTACTCCGTCGGCGCCTTCTCGTCGGACGGCAGGCTCGCCTCGTTCTCCCGCAAGGGTGCGGGCGAGGGCGGTCGGATCAAGCCCGAGATCGCCGCCCCGGGTAGCGGCGTCCGTTCGTCCTATCCGAACAACAGCTACGCCGAGATGTCCGGTACGTCGATGGCGGCACCGCACGTCGCCGGCGCCGTCGCGGCGCTCTGGAGTTACGACCCGACCCTGGTCGGGCAGGTCGACGAGACCCGCCGCCTGCTCGGCGAGTCGGCCATCGACGTCGACGACACCGAGTGCGGCGGCACCGTCGAGGTCAACAACAAGTACGGCGAGGGCCGGCTCGACCTCGTCCGCCTGCTGGAACTCGCGCCGCGGAAGGGCGGCACCCTCACCGGCGTCGTCACCGCCGACGGCGCCCCGGTCCCGGCCGCCGACGTGACGATCAGTGGGCCGTTCAGCCGGTCGATCGGCACCGACTCTGCCGGCCGGTTCACGACGAACCTCCCGGTCGGCGACTACCGGCTCAGCACCAAGGTCTTCGGCTACCTGACCGCGACCGCCGACGTCACGATCACCCTCGGCCAGGACACCTCCGTCAAGCTGCCGCTGGATGCCGCCGCGAGGCACGACATCAGCGGCCGGGTCGTCGACGACAAGAAGCGGCCCGTCCCGAACGCCGACGTCTCCATCACCGACACACCGCTGAAGCCGGTACGCACGGATGCCAACGGCGCGTTCACGATCACCGCTGTCCCCGAGGGCGCGTACAAGCTGGCCGTCAAGCCCAACGCCTGCTTCTCGCCCACGACGGTCCCGCTGACCGTCGGCGCGCGGAACGAGCCGTCCGAGATCCCGGTCGGGCTCGTCGTCGACAAGGGCGGCTACAGCTGCGCCGTCTCCTCCGGCGACTACCTGCGCGGCACCGAACCGGTCACCTTCGCCAGCGGTGTGTGGGCCACGGTGAAGCTGCCGTTCCCGATCGCGCTCTACAACGGCAGCCACGACGCCCTCGGCATCGGCCTGCGCGGCGTCATCGCCCCGGACGGCAGCACCGGACCCGGCTACGGCGGTGCGGGCATCTTCCCGCTGTACGTCCAGACCCCCGTCCAGTTCGCCCCCGGCGGCGGTGTCTTCACGGCGGCCACCAAGGTCAACGGTGAGGACGCGTTCGTCGTCGAGTACCGAGACGCCAAGCTCTGGGCCTATCCGACCCGGTCGGAGTACACGGAGCCGGTCAATTTCTCGGCCACGCTCACCCGTTCGGGCACCATGATCTTCGGGTACGGCGACGGCGTCGGGACCGACGACCCGGTGACCGCCGGCGCGCACGCCGTCACGGGCATCCAGGGCTGGGCCGGCGTCGACGGCATCCGGTTCTCCGACAGCGCCCCGGTGCTGCGCGACGACATGATCGTCACCTACGACATGCCTGACTTCGGGTACCTCGACGCGACCGTCGTCGACCAGAACGACGGGCTGCCGGTCGCCGGCGCGAAGGTCTCCTTCAGCGACAAGAACGGGCTCGTGGAGACCGTCACCACCAACGGGACGGGCCTCGTGCACCGCCAGCTTCCGGTCGGCGATTACACCATGACGGTGGAGACGCCGAACTACACGACCGCGGCGTACCCCTTCTCGCTGAAGCAGCTCTACGCGAAGGCCACGATCGACGCACGTCTGACCACGGGTGCCGCCGGCCTGAAGGCCGACGGCCTCGACGCGCTGCTCGGCACCGACCAGAACGGCGTGGGCTCGCTCACGCTGACCAACAACGGATCCGCTCCCCTCACCTACAACCTGGGCGAAGCCGCGCGGCACCCCGAGCTCGACGCCGCCGGCGCCACCGCGCGCACCGGCACGGGTGCGGCCAGCACGATCGACCTCGCCGCGTGGAAGGCCGGTGCGAGCGGCATGAAGCCGTCGAACGTCGACGGCAAGGCTGCCACGTCGAGCGCCACTTCCCGCGTCACCGAAGCGCAGGCGGCTGCCAAGGTCGGCGCGACCTCCGGCGGCGACGTCATCACCCGGATCCCCATCCCCGGCACCATCGCGGAGAAGGAGCCCTCCGGCATCGGCTACGACGGCGACGTCTGGGTCCACGACTACGTCGCGCGGACCAACACCGCCTATACGGTGAAGGGTAAGAAGACCGGGAAGGTCTTCGACGCGTCGTGGAACCCCGCGTACCGGGCGTTCGACATGGCCCTGGACACCAAGACCGGTGACATGTGCCAGATGGAGGACAGCCCGGCCAGCTACATCCACTGCTTCAACACCGAGACCGGAAAGAAGACGAGGCAGATCAAGGGTGACTGGTCCACGCTGCAGCTGACCGGTCTCGCCTACAACCCGATCCGGGACGTCTTCTACGTCGGCGGCCGCGCGAACGGCATGATCGGGACCGTCGCCGGTACGTCGCACGACAACCCGGGCGCGCTCCTGTCCTTCTGCGCCCCACCGCTGCCCGAGGTGATGGGCCTGGCCTACAACCAGGCGTCGGACACGATCTGGTACACCGACCTCACCTCCAACCGGCCCACCCGCCTGTTGCAGGTCGACCCCGACGACTGCTCGCTGGTGAACGCGTGGTGGTTCCCGGGCCGGAAGGCGGGCCTGGGCGGCGGCCTCGAGACCGACGCCACCGGGGCGCTGTGGGCGGTGGACCAGATCGCCGACGACGTCGTGCTCGTCGACGTCGAGGACGACCTGCTCACCGACCTGCCGTGGCTGTCGCTCTCCTCGACCGGCGGCACCCTCGCCCCCGGTCAGTCGACGACCGTCAAGGTCTCGATCTCCTCGAAGGGCACCGAGCCCGGCGTCCAGGGCGCGAACATCGTGGTCCGGTCCGACTCCGGACGGCAGCCCAAGAGCTACGTCCCGGTGACGCTCACGACCACGAAGTACCAGGTCGGCGTCAACGCCGGCGGCGCGAAGCTCACCGACGGCTCCGGCTTCGCCTGGTCCGCCGACCAGGCCGCCGGCAAGAAGTCGTGGGGCTACCAGGGCAGGACGAAGGTCGCGTCCACGAAGGCCCCGATCGCCGGTACGACGGACGACGCCCTGTTCCAGTCGCAGCGCACCACGGCGGACAAGCAGCTGTTCTACCGCTTCCCGGACGCGCCCAAGGGCACCTACGCGATCGACTTCGGGTTCGCCGAGATCGACAAGGTGGCCAGGGGGAAGCGGGTGTTCGACGTCCTCGTGGACGGCACGCTGGCGGACTACGCCTACGATCCGGCCAAGGCCGTGGGGCCGAACGCCGCCGACTGGCGGAAGGCTGTCGTGCGGCACGAGGGCGGCCCGCTGACCGTGGAGCTGCGGGGCTCGAAGGGCCTGAAGGCCCCGAGCATCGCCGCGCTGCGCGTCACGCTCGATCCCCGTACTGATGAGGCGGAGCCGGAACCCCAGCCCGAGCAGCCGGACCCGGGCCCCGTGCCGGTGGCTCCCGCCGGTCGCTCGTACACGATGAAGGTGACCGACGGGCTCTACCGCCAGGGCAACCAGGAGTCCGGCTGGCACGGCGACGACGTCTGTGGCGTGCTGTGGTTCAACGTCGATTACCTCCAGCCGTTCTACGACAGCGCCTGGGACGGCGTGTGCGTGACGACGAACGGCGCGCTGACCTTCGACCGCGCCAACACGTCGGGGAGCAACACGGCGCTCCCGTCCCCGTACCCGATCGACGCGATCTACCCGCTCTGGGACGACCTCGTCGTCGACGACGAGGCGGGCATCTACTTCGGCACGACCCAGGTGGACGGGGTGGCGGCGCAGGTCATCGAATGGCGCAACGTCGCCTTCTACAGTGACCAGACGGCTCGCGTCAGTTTCTCGGTCACCCTGATCGCCGACGGACGGATCCAGATCGGCTACGGCGACGGCGTCGGCGGCGACAACCCGCTCACCCGGGGGTCGTCGGCGACGGTCGGTGTGGAGAGCCTGAACCGCAACCCCGCGGGCCAGTACTCCGTCGACCAGCCCGTGCTGAAGGCCGGCCTGGGGCTGGAGTACACCCTCCCGGCCGCGGGCACGATCGAGGGCACGGTCACCGACAAGAACGACGGCAAGCCGATCGAGGGCGCGATCGTCACGCTCCAGGGGCCCGCGGGTGAGCGGGTCATCACGACCGACGTGAAGGGCCGATGGAAGGCCCAGGCGCTGGTCGGCGAGAACACCGTGCAGGTCGGGGCGCCGAACTACGTCACCGCCGGCCGCCCGGTGATCATCACCAGGAAGGATCAGGCCGAGGTGGTGAACACGGCGTTGACCACCGGCATCGCCACCGTCACCGTCACCGGAGGGGGCCTCGACTGGCTCCTCGACAAGGGCCAGCAGGCGACCGCGGACATGACCGTCACCAACAGCGGCTCCGCCCCGCTCGAGGTGCGGATCAGCGAGGCCGCCGACCTTTCCTGGCTCACCCTCACGGGCGCGGCCGCGACCGGCACGGTCAGGCTCGCGGCGGGCACGTCCACCAAGGTCACGGTGACGGCCGACAACGCCGGCATCAAGCCCGGCGTGCTCGTCGGGGACGTGCTCGTGGCGTCGAACGCCGGCAAGGGCGAGACCCAGCTCAAGTCGGTCCGCCTGGCGACGTCGGCCTACTGGCAGGGCGTCGACGCCGGCGGATCGGGACACGTCGGCGCCGGCGGCTTCGTCTGGTCGCCCGACCAGGCGCTCGGCTCGCGGCCCTGGGGCTACGTCGGCGGCAAGGCGCGTACCACCAGGGCCGACATCGCCGGCACCCAGGACGACGCGCTGTTCCGCACCCAGCGGACCGGCGAGACGTTCAGCTACGTGTTCAAGAACGCCCCGGCCGCGACGTACCGGATCGGCCTCGACTTCGCGGAGATCGAGAAGGTCAAGGCCGGCAAGCGTGCCTTCGATGTGCTCGCCGACGGCAAGGTCGTGCTCTACGACCATGACGTGCAGGCGAAGGTGGGTGCGCTGACCGCGGACACGAACCTGGTCACCGTCAAGCACACCGGCGGCGATCTGACGATCGTGTTCAACCGGGAGAAGGGCGAGGGCGACCCGATCCTCAACGCCCTGAAGGTCCAGGAGGATCCGCGCCTCTGAGTTGGCCCACCCGTGGTCGGAGCCTCCTCGGCGAAGTCGCCGGGGAGGCTCCGACCATGGCTACCCAGCTTCGGGCCGCACCTTGTCCGCCAGGAGGGCGAACCGAGTTCGCAGTTTCTCCGGGCCACCGTCCGGGAAACTGGCGAGTACCGCCCGGGCGCGCTCGAACGCGTCGTTCGCCCCGGCACGATCGCCTACCGAGATCAGCACCTCGGCCAGCCGCCGCAGGGCTTCGAACTGGTTCGGCTCGGGTGGCCCAGGAATCCTTGCCGGACAGGCTGGCGCAGGCCCGCGCCGTGATACCAGGACCCAGCGAGACGGACAGCAGGCGGAAGAGCCGCGCCGCGGATGGGCTGAGCTAGTGGCATCCTGGTAGCTGTGTGGACACTGTCCGCTACTGTTCCTCCCGGGGGCGCCGCCGCACGGGAGGTCAGACGTTGGCCAGGTTCGGGATCCGTGCGGGGACGACGTGGTCCACGTTGTGGCGTTCGCTGATCGTGCTGGAGGTCGCGCTGGTCGCGGCGCTCGGCATGACGGTGTGGGTCTCCCAGGGCACACAGGCCACCGCCGAGCGCGTCAAGGCGCACTCGGTGCCGTCGATCATGCACATCCTGGCCGCGCACGCCGCGCTCGTGGAGGCGGACGTGGCCGCCGTCGACAGCTTCCGGACCGGGGCGGCGGGCCTGACCGGCCCCGGCGAGCGATATCAGAGCCAGCTCGCCCTCGCCGGCCAGAGCCTCACCCAACTCGCGGTGGACAGCATCGCGGGCGCCGGGGTCGGCCAGAGCATCCAGCTCGTACAGGGTCAACTGGCCGCCTACTCCGGGCTCATCGAGCAGGCTGACGCGCACTACCGGCAGGATCCCGGCTCGGCGCTGGCCCGCGCCGACCTCTGGTACGCCTCGCGCTTGCTGCACATGCCCGCCGGCGGCATCCTCGCGCAGCTCGACGACCTGTTGACCGTCGAGCGGCGGGCGCTGGCCGGGCAGCTCACGGCCGGCCGGATGGCGCCGGGCTGGGCGGTCACCTGGATCGTGCCGGTGGTCGTGCTGTTCGCGCTGCTGGTGGGCGCCCAGGTGTTCCTGAGCCGCCGCTTCCGCCGTACCTTCAATGTGCCTTTGCTCGGTGCGACCGCCGCCGTGCTGGTCCTGGCCGCCGGAATGTCATTCGATTTCGCCGCTCGCGGCGAATTGACCGCGACGCGGAACGCGGGCGACGCGCTGGCGGGTGTCTGGCAGGCGCGGATCGACGCCGCCGACCGCCATGGCCAGCAGATGCTCGGTGACCTGGTCGCGAAGGCCTGCCCGGACGGGTGCGGCGCGACGGTCGACCGTCGCGCCGCGAGCGGGGAGCCTCCGGGCGAGGAGTCACTCACGGCCCACATCAGGGACGTGGACGGGCATGCCGCGGCGGCCGCCGACACGGCCGGCCGGCCGATGCCGCTGATGCTCGCGGCGCTGATCGCCATGGCGCTGGTGCCGCTCGGGCTCCACCCACGCATCGACGAGTACAGATAGGGGCGATGATGCGTACCGTGCGTGCCGTGGCTCTGGCCGCCGTCGCCCTGCTGCTCAGCGGCAGCGCGGCGTGTGCGGGCGGCGACCGGGTGGGGGTGACTGTGCTCGCGTCGTGGGCCGGCGGCGAGGCCGCGGCCTTCCGGCAGGTTCTGGACAGGTTCACCGCCAAGACCGGCATCCGGGTGCACTTCCAGGGCACCCGGGCGCTCAATCAGGTGCTGACCGCTGAGGTGCTGAAAGGCACACCCCCGGACATCGCGGTCCTGCCCAGTCCGGGCGATCTCGCCGGTTACGTCCGCCGCTCCGCGGTGCGGCCACTGGACGACGTGATCGACGCCGGCTCGGCGCAGTCGCACAGTCCACAATGGTTGCACCTGGAGCGGATGGACAACGCGAACGGCCGGGCCCGCTACGCGGTGGCAGTCAAGACCTCTCTCAAGAGCCTCATCTGGTACGATCCACGCCGGGTCCCCGACCTGTCCGGCGACGCACCGCCGACCTGGGACGACCTGGTCGGGCTCAGCGCACGGCTCAGCACGGGTGACGGCGCCGCCTGGTGCATGGGCATGGGATCCACCCCGGTCTCCGGCTGGCCCGGCACGGACTGGATCGAGGATCTCGTGCTGCACCAGGCCGGCACAGCGGCGTACCAGCGCTGGGCGGCCGGGCAGGTGGCCTGGACCGCCCCGGAGATCCGCCGGGCGTGGACGGCCTGGAGCCAGGTCGCGTTGCGGCCCGGCTTCGTCCGGGCCGGCGTGCTTTTCACCGAATTCGGCGACGCGGGCCGGGACATGCACACCGACCCGCCCGGCTGTTTCCTGCACCACCAGGCGTCCTTCGTGGCCGGCGACGGCCGTGGCGCCGACCTGGACTTCGTGCCGTTCCCGTCGGACGGCCCCCGGGCGTGGGAGGTCTCCGCCGACCTGGCCGCCCTGTTCACCGACAGGCCGGAAGCACGCGAGCTGATGCGTTTCCTCGCCACCGACGAGGCGCAGAGCATCTGGCCGACGGTGAGCCACGGTTCGGTGTTCTCCGCCAACCGTGGCGTCGACCCGGCGATCTACGACAACCCGGTGAGCCGGCGCATCGCGCGGACACTCACCGGGCAGGCCGCGTTGTGTTTCGACGCGTCCGACCTGATGCCCAGCGCGATGACGAACGCCTTCTACCGGGCGGTCCTGGAATTCCTCCAGTCGCCCGAACGCCTCGACACGATCCTGAGCCAGCTCGAACAGGTCCGCACGGCCATCCCCACCACCGACTGGCTGACCGTGCCGTGCGGTGCCCAGTCCTGATCTGCCGACTCTGGGCACGACCGCGTGCCACATCCGTATAGTGATGGACTCAGGCCGGGTTCTGCCAGTACAGCCTTTCGCTTCTGTCGAGGTCGTTGACGATCCGGCACTCCGCGTCGATCCACATCGTGGCGCGGTTCCTCGGCGTGTAGGCGGGCCATCGCGGCACGTGCGTCGCGGTGGGACGGCCGGTGCGGGCGAAGCCGGCCCACAGGGCGCTCATGTGCCTGCTGGTCGCGCGCAGCCCGGGCAGTTCGTCTTGTCCGGTGTTGGCGAACTTGACGGGGATGTCGGACGCGTGCGGCGAACCGATGGGGAACTCGGTGCCGGGCACCAGGGTCGGGTTCGGGTAGGCGAGCTGGTACATGAACACGGGTGCGGCGTGCTGTGCCGCCTTGGCCTCAGCGATCTTGATCGCGTCGCGCCAGATGGGTGCGGTGGTGATGGCGAAGTAGAGCTGTGCCGGGGTCGCGCCGGGGCGTGATTCGCGGAACGTCGCGATGATGCGGTCGAGTTCGGCGCCCTGGTAGGTGCCGCTGAGCCGGCTTCGCAGGCCGGCCTCGTCGATCCGGAAGATGTCGGGCGGCCCGAAGAGGCTGAAGAACACGGTCTCGTCGCGGCAGGTGCCGATCATCAGCGGTTTGCGGGCCGAGAACGGTGCGGCGCCGTCGGCGAACGGATGCCGGGGAATGATCCTGCCGTCGACGAAGGCGCCGAAGCCCGGCAGCGGGCCCGGGTCGCCCCACGGCGCGACGCCGTTCGCGGCCTCCGACTGCTGGATCTCCAGCAGCCGGGCGGCCGGGATGTCGTACAGCCGCGGAATGTCGGCCTTCGTCAGGCCCAGCAGTTCCAGCGTGCGCGCGGCCCGGGCGGTGGCGCCGGCACGGGTGGGAAAGCGCAGCGGCGCCGCGCTTTCGATCGAGGCCTTGTGGAACAGCCGCGCGGCGCCCGGCATGGTGTGGACGGCCGCGGTCTTGGCGCCGCCGCCGCTCTCGCCCCAGACCATGATGTTGTCGGGGTCGCCGCCGAAGTTGTCGATGTTCTCGCTGGTCCACCGCAGCGCCGCGAGAATGTCCAGCATTCCCTGGTTGGCGGCGTGGTCACCGCCGGCGAGGTCGCCGAGGAACAGGTAGCCGAGCAGGCCGAGGCGGTGGTTGGACTCGACGACCACCACGTCGTAGAGCTGGGCCAGGTGGGTGCCGTCCTGTCCGGTGGCGGAGCCGGAGCCGATCATGTAGCCGCCGCCGTGGTTGTAGAACAGCACCGGGCGGCGCTTGCGGTCGGCGGCGGGGGTCCAGATGTTGAGGTAGAGGCAGTCTTCGGACGGTGCCGGCATGCGGCCGTTGCCGGTGGGGCCCATCTCGCCGCCCACCGCTTGGCAGGCCGGGTTGGGGAAGGTCACGGTGTCACGCACGCCGGACCACCGCTGCGGCGGCCGGGGAGCTTTGAACCGGAGCTTGCCGAGCGGCGGGGTCGCGTACGGCACGCCGAGGAACTTGACGATGCCGTCCGCACGTCGTCCACGCACCTTGCCGTAGCGGGTCGCGGCTTCGTCGGTTGTCCGGCCGCGGTGGGCCCGTGCCGGGAGTGGCACGCTCATCCCGGCGACCGCGGCCAGCGATCCACCGATCAGTGTCCTGCGGGTCATCCGCGAGGCTTCCATGGGTCTCCTTCGGTAGCGCGCACACGGTTTCGGTCCCGCGTGTCTTACGAGGTGCGGGGCGGTGACGGCGGTGAGCACGTCGCGCTCACCGCCGTCAAGAGGCGTTACGGCTTGGCCGGTGCGGTGAAGGTGTGCGATCCGGCGGGCACGGCGTAGACCGCGTACGCGCCGTCGATGCGCTGGAACGTGGCGCGTCCGGACGCCCTCACATCGCGCTCGCTGGTGGTGGGAACCCAGACCTCGGCCTGGGTGTTGGCCGGGACGGTGACCGACAGGGTGAGGCGGCCGTCCTTCCTGACCCAGGTGCTGCGGGCGGTGCCGGCCCGGGTCTCGTACGAGCCGGCCGCCCTGGTCAGGTCGCCGACGGGCTTGGGCTTGAAGACCAGACGTTCGCCCGAGGAAGCGATGCCGGCGACGCCCGCGTGGAACCACTCCTCGATCTGAGCGAGGATCATGTGGTTCTTGGAGTCGCCGCGGTTCCAGCGTTCGCCGACGGTGGTCATCCCGCCGGGGTTGGCCGGGGTGGAGGCCATGAAGTAGCCGTAGCTGGGCTGGTCGTTCTGCTGCAGCGTCTGCCAGAGGACGTCGTCACGGTCGCCGTTCATCAGCGCGCGGACGATCGGTCCCATGCCGATGATGCCGCCGCTCAGGTGCGGGCCGGTGCCGTTGGGGTGGTAGGCGTGGACGAGCTCGACGAGCGCGTTGAGCACCTCGCCCCGGCTGCCCTCGGGGACCAGGCCGGCGTCGAGCGCGAGCGCCTGCGCGGTCTGGGTGGCGCCGCTGGTGCCGGCGTCGCCGGTGGCTGTGTAGCGGCCGAGGGCCTCGTTGAGGAAGGCCTGGTTGAACGCGGTCTTGATGTTCGCCGCCAGCGAGGTGTAGGTGGCGGCGTCGGCGGTGTGGCCGGTCAGCGTGGCGGCGCGGGCCATGGCCTGGGCCGTTAGGTAGTAGCCCCAGGTGCCGGTGATGCGCCCGGAGGTCGGTTCGTCACCGACCCAGTCGCCCAGTGCCGCGTCGACGATGAAGTCGCGGGCCTTCTCCCGCTGGATGTAGTCCATGAAACGCACCATGCGGTCGTAGTAGGCGTTCATCATCGCGGTGTCGCCGTACAGCTCGTTGAGGATGCTCGGGACGAGCACGATGGCGTTGCCCCAGTTGATCTCGTCGCCGAAGCGGCCGGAGTATCCCCAGTCGTACACCGGGGTCTTGAGGGCGACGTTGCCGTTCATCGGCGTGTCCGCCAGCGACTGTCCCTCGACGAGGTGCCGCATGGTGGTCCGCAGGAAGGCGTTCAGCTCGAAGTTCCGGTGGATGGCGCCCATCGGCATCGTGTAGTCCGCGGGATACGACAGCTTCTCGCGGCCGGGGCAGTCGGTGAGGACCGACATGATGTTGCTCGCGAACGAGTAGCGCGCCATGGTGTGGATGCGGTTGACCCGGGCGTTCGACGACGTGAAAGTGCCCGCCACGGGGGTGTCCCCCTGCAGCCGGACACCGGTGATCAGATCGCGGGTCGGCACGAAACCCTGAGGCAGGCCGGTGACCTGGACCCACTGCATGCCGAAGTAGTTGAAGTGCGGCTGCCACCGCTCGTCGTGGCGCAGACCCGCAGCGGTGTAGGTGTTGAACAGGTCGACACCACGGGAGCCGCCGCCGCCCATGAGCGACGCCTGGTTGACGGTGCCGTCCGGGTTGAGTGACTCGGCGGGCGCCATCTTGACCGTGGTGCCGGCCGGGACGCGCGTGAGGTCCAGTCGGGGCCAGCCGACGATGTTCTGGCCGAAGTCGAATACCCACGTGCCGGGTACCGGGTTGGTGACCGAGGTCGGCTTGAACTCTTCCCGCACGGTGACCGGCTCGGCGGCGCGGGCGACGAGCCTGGTGGCCAGGTTCGGCGGTGGGGCGATGCCGGCGCTGATCCACCCGGTGGGGGTGCCGTCGCGGCGGGTGGCAGTGGCGGTCAGGTTCGCGCCGGGGGTGTTCCAGCCGGGCTGCTCGCGGCGGGCGTCGTAGTCGGAGCCGGAGTACCAGGCGTCGGTGACCAGCGGGCCGAGGGCGGTACGCCAGGACCGGTCGGTGACGATCGTGTCCGTGCTGCCGTCACGGTAGGTGATTTCGAGGCGGCCGATGAACCTCGGGGTGACGGCCGCTCCCGCGCTGGCGTCGCTGGCGGCGATGTTGTTGCCGGAGCCGGTCACCTTGGCGCCGGCCTCGTGGGCGGCGCTCAGGGCCGGGGTGAAGGTGATGGTTCCCGCGCCGATCGCGGTGATGACACGCGATTCGAGGCGGTACCCTCCCCCGCCGGTGTCGACGTTGACGGTGCCGCCGAGGTGGTAGCCGGCGGTGCCGCTGACCGTGATGCTGGTGGCGCCGGCCGGGGCCGGCGCGGTCAGGGTGCCGTCGCCCTTGAGCTGGCTCTGCCACCACGAGTACGGGGCCGTGCGCCCGACCGCCGGGTTGGTGACGCTGCGACGCACATAGGCGGGGCCGTTGCCCAACTCGACGCCGAGGGTGTTCGCGCCGGAGCGCACAGCCTCGGTGAGGTCGTAGGTGCGGTATTCGCTGGAGAGCTGGTAGTTGGAGTTGCCCGGGGCCAGGACCTCGTCGGTGATCCGGCGCCCGTTGAGGGTGGCGTGGTGCAGCCCCACACCGGAGAGGTAGAGCCGCGCGTCGGCGATCCTCTTCGAGGTGACGAACGGGCGGGCGAAGATCGGCATCGGCTGGTTCTCGGCCCGGTCGGGGTAGTCGATCCAGCGGGCCGCACCCCAGTCGCTCCGCAGCAGCAGGCCCATCGACCACGTCGCCGGCTTGGACCAGGCGGACGCCTTGCGGTGGGCGTCCCAGACCCGCACCCGCCACGCGACCGTGTCCCGTGAGCGCAGGACCCGGCCGAACTGGGCCTGTTGCTGGTTGCCGGCGACGCGGCCGGTGCGCCACAGCAGGCGGCCCGCCGCCAGCTGCGCGACGGTGCTGGCCGCTTGGATCTCGTACGCGGTCTGGCGGTCGCCGGGGCAGACACGCGCGCCGGGGCGGCAGCGGGTCTCGTCCATCTGCCAGGCGAGGGTCGGGCGGGTGTTGTCGAGGCCGAGCGGGGAGTCGTAGCGGCCGTCGACGCTGAGCTTGATGACTCGTACGTCGCCGGAGGAGGACAGGGTGGCGCTCGCCGGTGCGGCCACGCCGAGAGTCATCAGCAGGGCGGTAGTCAGCATCGCCGGTCTTCTTATCGGTGACATCAGAGTCCTTGTCTATCCGTGGTTGACGAGGTTCTGGGTCGGTGGTTTCGCGACGGCCGGGTGTCGCCGAGGCCGGGCAGGGCGGTGCGCGGTGGCTTACTCGCCCTTCTTGTACTCGGTGTCCATCTCCTTGAGGACCTCGTCGCCGGTGGCCTGGTTGCTGAAGACCTCCTGCAGGCCGCTGAGCATGCTCTGCTGAACCTTGGCGTTGGGCCACAGCTGGTCCATGAACGGCACGGTGCGGTTGTCCTTGACGAAGGTGGTCAGCTCGGCCAGGCCCGGATCCACGGTGGTGCCGGCGTCGGGCAGCGTCGGCAGGCTGCCCTGCTTCTCGGTGAAGACCTTCATGCCGGCCGGCGACATGATGTAGGTGATGAACTTCAGCGCCAGGTCCTTGTTCTTGGCCTTGGCGTTGACGCCGTAGCCGGCGCCGGCGGCCGCGGGCATGAGGAACGTGGCCGGGTCGTCGGTGGCCGGCAGCGCCTTCATGGTGAACTCGCCCTGCGGGTTCTTGCCCTTGAGCAGCCCGACGATCCAGTTGCCCTGGATGATGCCGAGCGTCTTTCCGGTGGCGGCCAGGGTCTGGCTGGCCTCGTAGCTGGTGCCCAGCGGGTTCTTCTGGAAGCAGCCGGCCTTGGCCATCTCCTGGTACTTGGCCATGGCGGTGGTCCACTGCGAGCCGGCGAACGTGGTCTGGCCGGCCACCAACTTGGCGTTGAAGTCCTTGTCGGCGCCGAAGACGGTGGTGGCGGCCAGCGCGTACAGCACCAGCTGGGTGACCCAGTTGTCCTGGATGCCCAGGGCGAAGGCGGGTGTGCCCTTGCCGGCCGCGTCGCGGCAGAAGGCCAGCAGCTGGGTCCACGTGGTAGGTGCGGTCAGGCCGGACTTCGTCAGGGCCGCGTCGTTGTAGACCGCGCCGATGCCGTTGAGGCCGAACAGCGCGTTGTAGGTCTTGCCCTCGTACTGGGCGACGGTCTTGAACGCGTCCGGCAGTTTCGCGGCCCAGGGCTGGTCGGACAGGTCGAGCAGGTAGCCGGGCTTGGCCAGGACGTAGGTGGCGCCGGGGTTGCCGTTGCCGGGCCAGACCGTCATCACGTCCGGGGCGGTGCCGGAGGACAGCTGGGTGCGGATCTGCTGCTGGTACTGGTCGGCGCCGCTGGTGGTGAAGGTGACCTGCACCCCAGGGTTGGCGGCCTCGAACGCCTTGACCACGTCCTCGATGGAGCCCTGGTCGACCGAGGCGAGCGTGAGGGTCTTGTTGTCACCGCCGCCGGAGGAGGAGGTGGCGTTGGTGCCGCTGCTGCAGGCCGCGGCCAGCGTCACCGCCGTCAGGGCGGAGACGACTGCGGCGTATCTACGTGTCTTCATGATGGCTCCCGCGTCGGATATCAATAGGAGGTGGCGGTGAAGGTGAAACGGCCGGATGTCAGCCGAAGGGTCGGCCCGGTGGCGGTCGGCACGGCGGGGACTGGTTCGTCGTTCTCCCGGACGCTGTTCGTCGACGTACGCCTCGACGAAGGCGTCCGCGACGATCTGGGTGCTGCGGGCGGAGGAGGCGGTGGCGAGCACGTCGCGCGGGGTATCGGCGTCGACCCGCAGCCAGTCGCCGGACGAGGTGCCGGTGCGGTGCCGCCACCGAGCTTCCACGAGAGCCGGGGCCGAATGTCGTGGAGACCGAGCGGATCGCCGCACTGGTCGGTCGTCAGTCCGTACGGTGTCATCCTTTCAGCCCTCCGGCGAAGCCGTTGATGATGCTGCGTTGCAGCGCGAGGTAGACCGCCAGCACCGGGATGATGCTGATCAGCAGGGCGGCGAAGATGAGGTTCCAGTCGGAGACGAACTGCCCGACGAAGCCGGCGACCGCCACCGGCACGGTCTGCTGGTCGCTGCCGCTGAGATACAGCAACGGGGTGAAGAAGTCGTTCCAGACCGCGACCGCGTTGAGCACCAGGGCGGTCACCGTGATCGGCTTGAGCATCGGGAACACGACGTAGCGGAACGTGGCCAGCGGGCCGGCACCGTCGATCGACGCCGCGTCCTCGAAGTCACGCGGCAACGCCCGCAGGAAACCGACATACAGAAAAGTGGTGAAGGGCACCTGCAGACCGGCGTAGAACAGGATCAGCGACCACACCGAGCCGAGCAGCCCCAGATCCCGCACCGTCTGATACAGCGGCAGCGAGGCGAGCTGGAACGGCAGGATCAGACCCAGCATGATCAGCAGGAACGTCCACCGGGACCACCGGGCGGTGCTGCGCGCGAGCGGATAGGCCGCCAACGCCGAGACGGCCAGCACGACCACGACACTGACCACGGTGACCAGCACACTGTTGATCAACGCACCGCCGAGGCCGGCCTCCCGCCACGCCCCGGTGAAGTTGCCGAACGTCGGATCACGGGTCGGCCGGATCGGCGACGAGGTGTCCGAGGTCGGCCGGACAGCGAGGTTGACCAGCACATACACCGGGAAGGCGAACACCACGCCAACCGCGATCATGACGGTCTCCAGCGCCAGGGTCCGCCGGGTGTAGCGGTTCATGACGCCGCCCGCTCATTGCGGTTCAGGACGGTGTACTGCCCGGCGGACACGACCGCCACGATGACCGTCAGCACGACCGCCAGGGCGATGCTGTAGCCGAACTCGCCCAACGTGAAAGCGTCCTTGTAGATCAGGGTCGAGATGGTGTCGGTCGCGTGCCCGGGCCCACCGCCGGTCAGCGCGTACACCTGATCGAACAACTTGATCCCGCCGATGATCGACAGCATCAGGTTGATGGTGATCGCCGGGGCCAGCAACGGCCGCACGATCGACCAGAACCGGCGCACCGGCCCACTGCCGTCGATCGCGGCCGCCTCGTAGATCTCCTTCGGGATGGACTGCAGCCCGGCCAGGAAGATGACCATCGAATAGCCGGCGAACTGCCACACCACGACCAGCACGATCATCCACAGCGCCAGGTCCGGGTCGCCGAGCCAGTCCTGCTGCCAGGACGTCAACCCCAGCACACCCAGCAGACTGTTGACCGCGCCGTCCGGGCCCAGCAGATTGCGCCACAGGTACGCCGTCACGATCGGCGTCACCACAGCCGGGGCGAACAACAGCACCCGCAACACATCGCGGGTCTTGATCATGCTGTTGACACCGAGCGCCAACAGCAGACCGATCCCGTTCTGAATCACCGTGATGGCCACCGCGATGAGCACCGTATGCCACACCGCCCGCAGAGCGTCGGCGTCATCGATCATCGCGGTGAAGTTGCGCAGACCGATCAACGCGAAATCCGGGTCGAGTCCGTCCCAGTCCGTGAAGGCGTAATACACACCCCGGGCGCTGGGGATCAGCACCACGAAGGCGAACAAGAGCATCGCCGGCAGGGCGAACCACCACGGCGCGGTGGCCCGCCGCCGGGTGGCCCGCGGCGCGGCGGCGGCCCGGCCAGGCGGTCGAGTCTTGAGATCAACTGTCACAGAAGCCCACCTACGTTGAATCGTTTCATAAACCCTGCGCGGGTCGGGTGTGCACGAAGAGGCAGTAGTGGAGCCGCCATGAAGATCAACGACCGGGGAATGCTATGGGTAACGTTCTCCAAATGTTTCGCCGACACTACGAGCCAGTACCGGGCGCGTCAAGAGCCTCGCCGAGCGGATCAGCGGCGCTACCTGGGCGATGCTTGACCTGAGAGGGAAACGGGGCGGAGGATCCCCGTCCAACGCCCACGATCAAACGTGGGTAACGTTGCCTGGAGGAGCCGGAGTGCCGGGACAGCCGAACCCCGTCCGACGCATCACCATCGTCGACGTGGCTCGGCATGCCGGCGTGTCCATCACGGCGGTGTCCAAGGTGCTCCGCAACGCCTACGGCGCCAGCCCGGAGATGCAGACGAAGGTCCGCGCGGCGATCGAGCAGCTGGGCTACCGCCCGTCGGCTACCGCCCGGGGCCTACGCGGCCGGACGTACACCATCGGCGTGCTGCTGCCCGAGATCCGCAACCCCTTCTTCGCCGATGTCCTCGACGGCGTGACCGAGCACCTCGACGGCGGCGAGTACCAGCTGCTGATGGCCCAGTGCCGCAACGACGAGGCCTGCGAGGCCCGGTTGACCGACGCCATGATCGACCGGAGCATGGACGGCGTCATCCTGATCGCGCCGGTCTCCTCCCGCCGGCGCCTGCAGGCAGTCGCCCGCACGGTGTCGACGGTCGTCGTCGGCCGCCACGGCCACTCCGCCGACTACGACACCGTCACCGACGACGACGTCGCCGGAGCGGGCCTGGTCGTCGGCCACCTGGCCGAGCTCGGTCACCGCCACATCGCGCACATCGAGCACTTCGAGACCGATCCGGTACGGCTCACCGAGATGCCCAACGCCCAGCGCGCCGACGGCTACCGCCGCGCCATGAACGCCCACGGCCTCGCCGACGGGATCGACGTCGTGTCCACCAGCTACACCCAGGAGGGCGGCTACCTCGGCGCACAGCGGCTGCTGGACCGCGAGGTCCAGCCCACGGCCATCTTCGCCGGTGCCGACATCGTCGCCATGGGAGTGTTCGACGCCCTCACCGAGGCCGGCCTTTCGGCGCCGGAAGACATCTCCCTGGCCGGGTACGACAACACCACCTTCGCCGCCTTCGGGCCCATCTCGCTGACCACCGTTGACCAGGCCGGCCACCAGATGGGCGTCGACGCCGCCCGGCTGCTGCTGGACCGCATCGCCGACCGCGCCAAGCCCACCGCGCAGCTGAAGCTCTCCCCCACTCTGGTCGCCCGGCGCACGACCGCAGCCCCGTCCACCCGGGGCAGAATCTGATCCGTCGGATCGGCTCATCCGAAGCGGGGCTGACATCACAACCGGGCGGGATGCCCGGAATCCGCCCTCCCGGGCGTGATAGTTTCCCTCGCCCCGGCTCCTGTTTGGACGGGCACATCGGAGGGGGACGGGATGACCGACGGGCCCGAGGCGCGACCGGTCGAGCCGGCCAGGTCCGGCAGCCGCCGGGCGCTCGCCGAGCTGGTCGAGCGGTGCGAGCCGGTGGTGGGTCACCTCGTCGGTTACGGCCTGGCCGGGCACCCCGATCCGGGCGGCGCCGCCCGGGAAGTCATGCAGCGCGCCCGGCGGGACGCCCACCAGATCGATGACCCGGCCGCAGTCCGGGCCTGGATCGCGGTGCAGGCCCGCTGGCAGGTGCGCCACCTGCGCCAGCCCGGCCTCGTGGGCGCCCCGGTCGACGGGCTCGGCCTGACGGGCGAGACGCGGCGCATCGCCGAGGCGGCCCGCCGGCTCACCCCGCAGGACCGGGACACGTTCGCGCTGTGGTGGCTGTGCGCGGCCGGCGTGCTCACCGAGGCCGAGGCCGGCCGGGTGCTCGGGGTGGGCGACGCGGCCCACGACGCCCGCCGCATGCTGGCCCGGCTCGACGCAGCCCGTAGCGTGCTGGCGGCGCTCACCGCAGCCCCGGCCTGCCCCGTCCTGCTGGCCATCTCCGCGAGCCTCGACCAGCGTGAGTTCCTCAACCAGAGCCAGCACGTGCGGGGCTGCCCCACCTGTGCCCGCCACGGCGACACCCTGCAGCCCGCCACGCCGGTGCTGGCGGCGGCCGGACCGGTGCGACTGCCCGGCGGGTCCCGGTCGGCCGCCGCGCCCGCCCTCCTGCCGCCGCGGCGCCCGCCAGCCATGATCACCTTGCCGGCCTCCGCCCAGGCGACCACGATGCTCACCCCGGTCATGGAGCCCGCCGAGGTGACCGGGAGGCTGCCGGCGCCGGTGCCGAGCGCGGCCGTGCCGACAGTGCCCGAAGCGCCGGCCCACCGCCGGAAGGCGACCAACCGGCGCGCCTGGCAACTCGGCTTGGCCGCGCTGGCCGTGCTCGCCGCGGGTCTGGTCGTCGTCAACCTCCCCGGCGACCCGGCGCTCGGCCCCCTGGCCGACCCGTCCCCTACCGGCTCCGTGCGGGCGCCCGCCCCGACCGGGCTGGCCACGGTCGTCGCCGCGGCCGGCACCGGCCTGCCCGTCACCGTTCTGCCCGCCGATCCCGCGTCGGGCCCGGCCGCTGCCCAGCCCGGCGCCTCCGCGGGTCCCGCGGCGCCCGGACCCGGCCCGGCCACGACGACGCCACCGAGGACGACAACGCCACCGGTCGCGCAACCGGTGACCCTGTTCAGCGACGACTTCGAATCCGGGTCGGCGTCCGGCTGGTCGCAGTCCGGCGGCGCCTGGCGCGTCGTCTCCGACGGCGGCAGCCGGGTGCTGCGCCAGACCAACCCGACCCCCGGCCTGTCCCGCGTCTTCGACGGCGACACCGGCTGGTCCGACTACTCGCTGCGGGCCCAGGTGAAACCGCTGTCGTTCGGCTCGCCCGGCCTGGTCGGCATCACCGCCCGGGCCGGCGACGTGACCACGTACTACCGGCTGGCGCTGACCAACGACGGCCGCGCGATGCTGCAGGCGTACGCCGGTAGCACCAGCGTCACCACGCTCGCCAGCGCCTCCCAGAGCGTGACCACCGGCACCTGGTACGCCCTGCGGATCGACGTCAGCGGCAACACTGTCACCGGCTACGTCAACGGCCGGAGGATCGGCTCCGGCACCGGCACGCTGGCCGGCAGCGGCCGGATCGGCCTGCAGACCAACCTGGCGACCGCCGAGTTCGACAACGTCACCGTGACCGCCGAAGCCTGAGGCTTGGCCAGGGCGGCTGCCTCGGGGCTGCCTCGAGACGATGCTGTGTCCAGCCAGCCCACCGGTGCACCGCGTCTTGACCTGGTTCCGGGAACACGGTGTGGACTGTCCGAGGCCGGCTGGGCAGGCCGCATCGACGACCATCAACAGGGGCAGGGCCGACGCTGCAGGAGAGCGGATTTCTCCGCCGAACTCACCGTCGCGGAATCCGTCCCACGGCAAGGCCCCGCCGCCCGTAGGCGATCGACATCGTCGAGGCCGCCGACGATGTCGTCCTTCGTGGGACGCGCTACCGGGTCAGGCGTCAGCGAGTTCGGCGTGGATGGTGTCGTGGGTGACCGGCCGGCCGCAGTGGTGGCAGGTCAGGTCGATCTGGACCGGTTGGCCGCAGGCGTGCCGGTGGGTGATGGCCGGGGCGTCCACCGCCCATTTGTCACCCCATTGGCGGAGGGCGAGCATGACCGGGAACAGCTCCCGGCCGGCCGCGGTGAGGTGGTACTCGTGGCGGGGCGGGTGCTCGCTGTATTGCCGGCGCTCGATGACTCCGGCGGTCTCCAGTTTGCGGAGCCGGTCGGCGAGGATGTCGCGGGACGCGCCGGTGTAGCCGGCGATGCGGGCGAAGCGGTGCACGCCGTAGCCGATCTCGCGGAGTGCCAGTAGCGACCAGCGCTCGCCCAGGACGTCCAGCGCGGCGGCGATCGAGCAGGGACGGACCCCCAGGGGTAGCTCGTCCATGCGGATGCCGGGCCGCTGTTCGGGATGGGTCATTCGCCCAGCCTAACTCGGTGTGTTGTCATTTCCAACCCACTCACCTATCGTTGCTCCAGTAGGTTGGAAATGACAACACACTAGCGGCGCGGCGCACCGACGACTTTCGCCCTGAGGGAGACAACCATGTCGACGACCACCGACACCGAATCCGGGATCAGCATCCCCGGAACCCGCAGCCGCTTCCTCGAACCGACCGGGTCACGCGACCAGGCACAGGGCCGGCTGCGCTACCTCACCGGCGGCAGCGGGGCTCCCCTGGTCCTGCTGCACACCGTACGCACCCAGGCCGAACACTTCCGCCACCTCATCCCACTGGTCCACCAGCACTACACCGTCTACGCCCTCGACCTACCCGGCATGGGCTACTCCCAGATCGTCCCCGGCGCCTCCTACGAGGAACCCGCCATGCGCGCGGGCGTCACACGCCTGCTCACCCAGCTCGACCTGCGCGACGTCACCCTCCTCGGCGAATCGATGGGGGCCACCCTGGCGCTCACCGCCGCGGCCGACCTGCCCGACCGGATCCGACGCGTCGTCGCGGTCAACCCCTACGACTACCGCGGCGGCATCCTCCGCTCCAGCCTCCTCGCCCGGCTGATCATCACCGGCGTCATCGCACCCGGCGTGGGCCCCCTGCTCGCCCGGCTGGAACCCAAGCCCGTCATGCGCGCCATCCTCACCGGCGGCCTCGCCGACCCGGCCGCCCTGCGCGACGACTACCTGGACGAGCTGCTCAAGGTCGGCCGCCGCCCGGGCTACCCGACCGTCGCCCGCGGCGTCTATCGCGCCCTCCCCGGTCTCGCTGCGGCCCGCGCCCGCTACCGGCAGGTCACCGCACCCGTCCACCTCGTCTACGGCCAGCACGACTGGTCCCGGCCCTCCGACCGGCGGGCCAACAAGCAACAACTGCCCGCCGCCGAATTCACCGAGGTCCCGAACGCCGGCCACTTCATCGCCCTGGAACGGCCAGACGTGCCGGCCGACCTGCTGAAATCGCTCGCCTGACCACCGCACCGCCGGGGCCGACACCGCACAGACCGCGGCGGTCAGGTCACGGCTTCAGCCGGCCCGGCGACCCACCCGGCAGCTCGATGTCTGGTCCGCCGAACCCGGCTCCCCCACCCACGACACGGCGGACCACAGCTAGCGTTTCGCGGGTCCGGTGGTGCCGCGGACCACCAGGCGGGGGTGGACGATCACTTCTCGGGGGCGGGCCGGGGTGCCGGCGATGCGGTCGGCGGCGCGGGCTACCGCGAGACTGGTCATCACCGCCGCGTCCTGGGCGACGGTCGTCAGGTCGACGTGGGCGAGCCGAGCCAGGCGACTGTCGTCGTATCCGACGACGCTGAGGTCGCCGGGCACGGTGAGCCCGGCGCGGCGCACGACGTCGAGGAGCCCGGTCGCGCACCGGTCGTTGAAGACGCACACCGCGCTCGGCGGGTCAGTCCGCAGCGCCCGTCCCGCGGCCGCGCCGTCCTCCTCGGTGAGCCCGCCCGGCACGATCCGGGCCGTTTCCGCGAGGCCGTGCCGGCGCATCGCCTCGCGGTAGCCGCGCCGGCGTTCGGCAGCGCCCGCGGCCCTGCCGCCGTCGACGTGCGCGATGCGGTGATGGCCCAACGCGACGAGATGGTCGACCGCCTGGTGTACGCCCTCGGCCTCCGCGTTGCGGACCACGTCGACGGCGCTGTCCCGGACGCCGCGAGACAGCACGACCACGGGCAGTCGGCCCGCGAGCAGGACCAGTTCGCGCTCGGGTGACTGCGGGCCGAGCAGGATGAGGGCCTCGCACCGGTCCTGCAGGAGCCCGGCGATCGCCCGGCTCTCGTCGCGCTGCGGGGTCACGGCGCTCAGCGTCAGCTCGTAGCCGATGCGCTCGGCCGCGGTGTAGAGGCCGGTGACCAGGTCGCCGTGGAAGGCATGTTGCACCCCGAAGACGACGCCGAGCAGCCGGCTGCGGCCGCTGCGCAGCAGGCGGGCCCGGCTGTCCGGGTGATAGCCCAGGGTCTGCGCCACCGCGAGCACCCGGCTGCGGGTCTCGGCGCTCGCGCCGGGGGTCCCGCGCATGACGATCGACACCAGCGCCGTCGAAACCCCGGCCTCGGCCGCCACGTCGGCCAGCGTCGGTCGTCGTTCCGCTCTGCTCATCCCAGCATTCTAGAACGTTCTAGGCCGGATCCTTGACGCGGCCGTCCCCGGTGCCGGAGAGTCACCTAGAACGTTCTAGAGATTGGTGCGGAGATGACCGAAGCGGTGCGCGTGACCCTGATCGGGTGCGGACGGATGGGCGCCTTCCACGGCGCGACCTTGAGCCGGCTTCCCGGCGCGCGGCTCGTCGCGGTCGCCGATCCCGCGCCCGGCGCCGCCGCCCGGCTCGCCGGCGAGCTGGGCGCCGCCCGGGCATACACCGACGTCGGCGGGGCGTTCGCCGACCCGGAGGTCGACGCCGTGGTGATCGCGGCGCCGGCTCGCCGGCACGCCGACCTCGTGGTCACCGCGGCCGCGGCGGGAAAGGGGGTGTTCTGCGAGAAGCCGATGGCAGTGACCCTCGCCGACGCCGACCGTGCCATCGACGCGGCCCGCTCCGCCGGCGTCGCGCTACAGGTCGGTTTCAACCGGCGGTTCGCGACCGACTGGCTGGCAGCCCGCGAACTGATCGACAGCGGACGGCTCGGCGCGCTACGGCTGATGCGCTCACTGACCCGCGACCCCGCCGGTTTCGAACCGGCCCGGGTGCTGCCGGACACGATCTTCCTGGAGACGCTCATCCACGACTTCGACACGCTGCGATTCCTCAACCCCGGTGCGACGGCGGTCGAGGTCCACACGGTCGCGGACGCCCTCGTGGAGCCGTCCTGGCGAGACCGGGGCCTGCTGGACACCGCGGTGGTCACGGTGCGCTTCGACAACGGCGTGGTCGCGACGGCCGAGGCCTGCTTCGCCACCGCATACGGCTACGACGTACGCGGCGAGGTCTTCGGATCCCACGGCATGGTCACCCTGGGCGACGGACGGCGCGGCACGTGGACATTCTCCGGCGCGACCGGCCGTACGGCCGAGACCGTCCGCGGCGACCAAGAGCTCTTCGGCTACGCCTACGCGGCCGAACTGGCGGCCTTCGTCGAGGCGGTCCGCGCGGGCACCCCGGCCCTGGTCACCGGCGAGGACGCCCGCGCGGCGCTGGCCATAGCCCTGGCCGCCGCCGAGTCCGCGCGCACGGGCCGCCCCGCGGAGGTGGCCAAGTGAGCCGGTTCCGGCTGGCGGTCTGCGCCGAGATGGTCTTTCTCGACCTACCGTTCGCCGAGCGCGTACGCCGCATCGCCGACCTGGGCTTCGAGGTAGAGATCTGGAACTGGGCCACCAAGGACATCGACGACCTGGCGAAAACCGGCGCGACGTTCTCATCCATGACCGGCTACCTCACCGGAACGCTGTCCGACCCGGCCGGCGTCGCCGAACTTCTGCGCACCGCGGAAGTCTCCCTCGAGGTCGCCGAACGCCTCGACTGCCCCCGCCTCAACCTGCACGGCACCGGTCTCGACGACCGAGGCCTACCGGTCGTCCCCGGCGCGGCGACCGCGCGGATGTGGGTCACCGCCGCACGCACCCTGGCCCGGCTCGCGACGCTCGGCGAGCAGGCCGGACGAGTCTTCACGCTGGAAAACCTGAACACGGCCGTCGACCACCCAGGCACCCCGTTCGCCCGCGCGTCGGACACGATGGCGCTGGTGGCAGCGGTGGACAGCCCGTTCCTGCGGATGAACCTCGACCTCTACCACGCGCAGATCGGCGAGGGAAACCTGATCGCGCTCATCGAACAGGCGCTTCCCCTCATCGGCGAGATCCAGGTCGCGGACGTCCCCGGTCGCCGCGAGCCGGGCACCGGCGAGATCCACTACCCGGCGATCGCCGCGGCGCTCGACCGCCTCGGCTACCAGGGCGTGGTCGCTCTGGAGGGCTGGGCCTCCGGCGAACCCGAGCAGGCACTCGCCCGCTTCCGCACCGCCTTCACGGTGTAGGAGACCATGAACGATCTCAAGGCGGGGCACCACGTCCGGCCGGATCCTCGATCCGGGCAGGAGCCGGGCGTCGGCGAGGACGCTGCCGGACAGGGCCTGGCCCTCGCCGTCCCGATCGCGGGCCGCCTCGCGCAGCAGGGCGCTATTCCGCGGGCAACCGCAGCCCGCGGACCGGGGACGCCAGCAGCCAGCCGAGTGCCAGCGCCGCCGGCACAGCGAGCAGCAGGTACGCGACGCGGACCCCGTACGCCTGCGCCGTGAGGCCGCCGATCAGCGCGCCGAACGGCGTGCCGCCCCAGGAGATCATCCGCCCGGTGGTGTTGACCCGGCCCTGCAGTTCGTCCGGCGTGAGCAGTTGCCGCACGGTGACGCTGTTGGCGTTCACGGCCAGCCGGGCCGTCGCCCACAGCGCCCACAGCGCGAGCGCCGCCCCGAAACCCGACGCCCCGGCCAGCGCCACGATGGACGCCACGAACACGGCGAAGCCGGCGATCGACACCGCGCCCTGGCCGGCCCGGCGCGACAGCCAGGGCAGGGCCGCCGCGGCGGCCAGCGAACCGACGGCACCGGCCGCGTAGAGCAGGCCGAGGCGCCCGTCGGTGGTGCCCAGCCCCAGGGCCGTGTGCGCGTGCACGACCAGCAGGCCGATCACCCCGCCGGCCGCGGCGTTGAAGGCGAAACCCGCCAGCGTGAGCGTCCGTACCGCGGGCATCCGCCACAGGCAGCGCAGGCCCTCGCCGATCTCGGTGCGCAGCCTGCGCCGGGGACTCCGCTCGCTCGCGTCCAGCGGGGTTCTGATCACGGTGAGCAGGGCGGCGGAGACGAGGTAGGTCCCGGCGTCGGCGGCCAGCACCACGCTCGGGTTCGCGAGCGTGGCGAGCAGGCCCGCGGCGGCCGGGGCGACGATCTCCACGACGATCTCGGTGGACCAGATCAGGCTGTTGGCCCGGGTCAGCCGCGCCTTGCCGACCAGGGCCACGAACGATCCCCAGGCCGCGGCGTCGAACCAGCAGAATCCGCAGCCGACGGCGAAGGCGACCGCGAGCACGTGCCACACGCTCAGCACCCCGAGGGCCGCGGCGACGGGAACGGTGGCGAGCGCGGCGGCGCAGCACAGGTCGGCGGTGACCATCATGACCCGGCGCCGCAGCCGGTCGGCCGCCGCGCCGGTGAGCAGGCCGAACAGCAGGTAGGGCAGCGCCTCCAGGCCGACGACCGCGGCGGTCAGGGCGGCCGATCCGCTGGTGCGGTAGGCCAGCAGGGGCAGCGCCACGGCGCTCGCGGCGGTGCCGAAGACGGAGACGGCCCTGGCCGCGTACCAGAGGGAGAAGTCGCGGTCGAAGAGCCGGCGCCGCTCGGCGCCGGCTGCCTCGGTGACCTCGGGCAAGGAGATTCAGATCTTGGCGAGTACGGCCAGCGCCCGCTCGTCGGTCTCCGTGAGCGACCCGCGCCAGGCGTCGCCGGGGTGGAAACAGACGCGCGGGTCGTCGGGCGCGTCGCCGGCCAGCCAGGCGTCGCCCGGGTGGAAGCAGATCCGCGGGTCGCGGGGCTCGTCGTCGGTGGTCAGGGGCATCGTGGGCGCTCCTTCTGTCAGGTGGCCGGCTGCGGTGCCGGCCACAGGTGGTGCCCGCGTCCGGTCGGGATGACCGGTACGCCGTGCCGCACCAGGCTGAAACGCTCCAGCCCGGGGGCGATGGTGGTCGCGACCGCGATCAGTGAATCCGCCGGGGCCAGCTCGCACACGTGGTAGCGCACGCCGCGGTCGCCGAGCATCCGGCCGGCCCGGGCCAGCCCGTCCGCCGCCGTGCCGTCGCCGGTGTCGCCGCGCAGGGCCACGCTCCGCTTCGGGCCCAGCTCGTCGACCGGCATCCGGACGCAGCGTCGCAGTGCGGGCCAGGCGGCGAGGCGATCGGCGGGCGGGGTGCCGGTGGTCTCGCCGGCCAGGGTGGCGGTCTGGATCAGCTCGCTCAGGGCCCGCTCGGCCGCGTAGGAACCCCAGGTCGAGGCGCCGGCGCCCAGCAGGTCGGGGCCGCTGACCGCGAGGTAGACGGGGACGCCGAGGTCGGTGGTCAGGTCGAGGAGGTGCACGCTCGCGCCGGCCGCCGCGGTGGCCTCGTCGTGCAGCGAGCGCAGCGGGGGCGGCAGCGCCGCCGGCTCCACGACGTCGACCTCCGGCCGGCCCGCGACGAACCAGCGCAACAGCGCCTGCGAGAGGGCGTCGTGCTCGACCAGCTCGCAGAGGCCGTGGTAGACGGCCTCGGTCACGGTCAGCCCGGCGGCGGTACCCAGGCTGGAGGAATAGCGCAGCAGGCTGCGGTAGGGCTCGACCGAGTCGCCGGGGACGGGCGCTCGGTGGTAGCGGGGATCGGCGAGGAAGGTCGGGTAACGGACGGTGCCGGCCGGGCCGTGGTATGCGGCGCAGGCCGCCGGAGCGGCCGGAAACTCGGCCGCCCAGCGCTGAATGACCAGGTCGGCGGCGAGCGCCGGCTGGGCGGCGACGGTCGAGGCGGCCAACAGTACGGTGTTGTGCGAGCTGAATCGGCGGTTGTCGCGGGCGGACATGAGGTAGCGCTCGAGGGCTTCCGCGTGCGCGCTCACCGTGCCCTGCGCGCCCCGCCCCTTGCCATAGCCGAGGGCCACCGGGGTCCCGTCCCGCAGCAGCCGCACCCGCATCGTCGGCCCGACCAGCTCGGCGTCCACCCGCAGGCCGAGGCGGTCGATCTCGGCGAGGACCGTGGCGACGGCCTGCTCGGCGTGCACGGAACGGAACAACAAGCGGGACTCCCCCCATCCGGGGTGGAATGTCCCAGCAACCGCTCAATGTGTCAAGATCCCCGTGCGGACCTCGACGAACACCCTCGCGGCTCAAGCCTTGTCATGGTCTTGACGGCGACTGGAGGTCGCGTTGAGGTTCGCGACCGACAGAGCCGGCATGACCATCGCGCAGCTCAGTTCGCCCGACGTGCAGGTGCTCCAGCAGGTGCTGGACGGTCGCGCCGTTCAGGTGGCCTTCCAACCGGTCGTGCGGTTGCGGGACGGTCTGGTGCGAGGCTACGAGGCGCTGGCGCGCTTCGACCGCGACCACTTCGCCAGCCCGGTCCAGGCGTTCGCCGCCGCGAACGCGGCCGGTCTCGGCGTTCAGCTGGAACTGTTGGCGATCCAGCGGGCGTTCGAACGGCTCGACGACCTGCCGGCCGGGGCCTGGCTCAGCGTGAACCTGTCCGTGGAGGCCGTGCTGACACCGGCCGTCGTCGCCCTGCTGATGGCGCACGCGCACCGCGGCATCACCGTGGAGCTCACCGAGCACACCCAGGTCGACGACTACGCGGTCCTCACCGAGACGACCGACCGGTTGCGTGCCGCGGGCATCATGATCGCGGTCGACGACGCCGGCGCCGGCTTCGCCAGCCTGAGCCACATCCTGCAGCTGCGGCCGGACATCATCAAGCTCGACATCGCGCTGGTCCGGGACATCGACACCGACCCGATCCGCGCGGCCCTGGCTCGCGCGCTGGCCGGCTTCGCCCGGGACATGGGCACCCAGCTGATCGCCGAGGGCATCGAGACCCACGCCGAACACGAGAAACTGCGCTCGCTCGGGGTGGAACTGGGCCAGGGGTACTACATGGCCCGGCCGGGACCGCTGCCGAGTCGTCACATCGAGCCACTGCTCTGACCGGTCCCGCGCTGCGCGTCCGGGTATCCGTGACGGGCGTACACCGAAAGCCAGCCCGTCGCGAGGTGATCGCCGCGCCAGGTGAAGACCGCGGCGCCGCCCGGCGCCGCGGGCCGTGCCGCCCGGGCGGCACCCGTCCGGATCGGCGTACGCGCGTGCTGTGTCCCCGTCCAGGTGGCGAGCACCGATCCCGCGGGGCCGGTCGCCCGCACTTCGTCGCCGGTCACGGTGATCGAGCATGCTCCCCCGCGCTCGCGGAGCAGCGCCCGGTGGCCCGGCTCGTCGAGGCGGGCACCGGCCGGTGCCCGGCTGCCCGGCCAGTCCGGATCGACGATGCCGCGGGCGGTCGCGGCGGTGAACAGCTTCGGCACGACCGCCTCCGCGTGCGCGGGTGTGGCGAGCTGCTCGCAGATCCACAACAGCCGTCCCGCGCCGCGGCGGGGCTGCAGGTTACGCCAGTGGATACGGCGGCCGAGGTCGGCGGCGACGATCGCGGCCCACGGGTGCAGCGTGCCGAACAGACCCTGGCCGCCGAGCCAGTGCAGATAACGTGGTGCCTCTTCCAGGACCGAATACATCGCCGAGTAGGGCATACCCTCGACGTCGCGGACCCCGGTGGAGAACAGCTCCGGGGCCCGGGCCACGGCCAGCAGGGCCGCACGGGCCACGTCCCCCGGGCGCAACACGGCCTCACCGCCGGCGTCGGCGCCCGAGGTCGACAGAAAGCGGGCCACCTCGGCCCGCGCGCCCTCGCCGACCGACGCCTGGGCGAGCTTCGGCACCAGGGCGCAGAGCCGATCGATGACGAGCCACTCGGCCTGATCCGCGGTGGCCGGGATCTGGTCGGCCTCGGACAGCGACCGGCGCAGGGCATGAGTGACGGTGGTCGAGACCATCAGCCGGGCGGTGAAGAGTCCCAGGGGCGTCGCCTGCAATGTCGCGGAGTCCGGTGCCACGGCCAGCAGACCGGCCTTGCCCAGGAAGTCGATCGCCCGGTGGACGGGTTCGCGGCTGCGGCTGCCCTGATGGTGGGCGAGGGTCTGCACCCACCACTGCTCCGCCTCGGTCAGCGAACTGACCTTGCCTTGCACCACCTCGCCGAGCAGGTGGTCGGGCAGACTGGCCTCGATCTGCGACTGGACCCGGTTGCCCCGCACCAGTCCGGCCAGCCAGGCTGAGCGCTCCTGGACGTCGGCGATGAGGAACGCGGAGCCCTCCCGCTCCCCGGCGCCGAACCGGCCGGCCCGGCCGAACATCTGCTGCACGGTCCCGATGTCGATCGAGTCGAGGCCGACCTGGGTATCGCGGATCACCACCGCGCGAGCCGGCAGGTTGACCCCGGCGGCCAGCGTGGAGGTCGCGACGAGCACATCGAGCCGGCGCTCCCGGAACTCCTGTTCCGCCTGGTGGCGATGCTCCCAGCCGGTGTAGTGCAGTCCCACGCCGGCGGCCCGGCAGACCTGGTGCACCCGATCGGTGTCGTCGGCGTGGACGTCGTGCACCGCGGCCCCGCGGAAGGCCGCGATGACCAGCGCGGTGCGCCGGACATGGCGTTTGCTGCCGCAGAACACCAGCACGCTGCCCCCGTCGGCGGTGACCCGGCCGGTGATGGCCGCCGCCAGCCGGGTCCTCGTCGCCTCCGTGACGTTCCAGTCGCTGTGGGCGGCGATCTGGGGCACCTGCCAGGTCAACCGCGTCGGACGCCAGGAGATCCGCACCAGCCGGGCCCGGAGCCACTCGGCGATCTGCTCGGCATTCGACACCGTCGCGGACAGCCCGACGAGTCGCATCGGAGCCCCGCCGTCGCGCATCCGGGCGAGCAGCGCCTCGAGGACGGCGCCCCGCCCGGCGTCGCCGAGCAGGTGGATCTCGTCGACCACGATGGACCCGACGTCGGCGAGCGCATCCCGCAGCGAGGTCATCCGGCAGATGGCCTCGAACTTCTCCGTGGTGGCGACCCACAGGTCGGCGCGGGCGATACGCTCCTCGTCGACGGTGTGCTCGCCGGAGAGCCGTTCCACCCGCAGTCCCTGGCGGCGCCACAACTCAAGGTCGCGGTTGAGCTCGTCCGTCAGCGACCGCTGCGGGACCAGCCAGGCGGCTTTGCGGCCCTGCTGCAGGATGGTCCGCAGGCTGACAGCCATACCCATCACGGTCTTGCCCGCGCCGGTGGGCGCGACCACGACGACGTTGTCGTCGTTCTCCAGCAGCACCGGCACGGCCTCGGCCTGCGCCGGATTGAACTGCGGATGCGGAAAATAGTCACCCCACCCGCTCGGCACCAGCTGCTCGACCGCCACGGCCGCGGCGTCCGGCGGAACGGGAGCATGCGCGTCCCACAAGACATCAAAGGCATCCGCGGCCGCGACGGCGTCGGCACCGTCCACCCGATGAGGAGCACGGGCGAACGGGCGCACCAGCCGGCAGTTCTGGATCTCGCCCTGCCACCGCCCGCGACCCTGAAGCCGGCGCGGCCCGACAATCGTCTCGTCCTCGACCAGAAAGCGCACCCGCCGCACCTCGGCACCGTCGCCCTGGATCTTCTCGGCGACGGCGTCGAAGGCAGCCTCCGCCGGCAGGAGAACGCGCAGATCGACACCGGCCTCGGGCTCGGGCACGAGGTCCGGGTCACTGATCTTCAGGCGCCGCAGGCGCCGGCCCGCGCCCCGGCGCTCCCCGGGTAGTCCGGTCATCCCCGCGGCCCGCCGCCAGCGGTGCGCACGACCCGCTCGACCGCCGGACTTCGCGGCGCGGGGCGAACGCTGGCGGATAACGACACGCACCCATCCTGCCCGGCCGGCCGCGGGGGCAGCGACGTGGGTGCCTCGGTATGTGTGCACCGCACGTGAGCCCGTCTCGACCTCGCCGAGCATCGGCTCCAGAACCGCGTTTGGTCGCACTGATCAGCACCTGTGCTCATCCCGTTCGCCGACGACCTCAGCTGCCGCGTGGAAGGCGCGGGTGGCTCGCGCCGGCGCCGCTCGTCGAGCGGTGCCTACCTACGTCCCGGCGTGCTCCTGTCGGCAGGACGGGCAGGCTCTACACCCCGTTCGCTATCGTGGGGTAGCTCTCGCGGCGGCGGTCCGCCTCGACGAAGGATGTGATCGTGTGGCGTTGCTGCCGGCGGGCGGAATATTCGGTGTCGGCTGGCGGTGACGGCGCGCAGTATATTGCCGTGACCCACGATCGCAACGTGCCCGCTGAGCAGCGCTTGTATGACGCGGTGGCCGGTTGGAATCCGGACACGGGTGGCGGTATGTCGGACCTGACGCCGCTTGTCAGGCGCTCGTCGATGGCCTGGACTCGCCGACGTTGCGGGAACTGGCGGGTGCCTCACCGCGGGGCCGGTTGTGCGATGTCCGTGAGCTTGTCGACAAGACGCTGGACGAGCTAAGAGTTCCCCGTCCGGGTACGGTGCCGACCGGCTACACCGTGGCGGCGGGCGGCGGAGTCGCCCGCCGGGTCGAGATCGACTCGCTGCGGCTGGCGGTAGTCCCGGCACCCGGCGATGCCGGAGGCGGATTCCAGGTAGAGGTCTACGTCAACGGTGTGGAGATGACCTCCGCAGGCGCTGGTCTCGGGATGGACCCGTACGACCTGGTCATTCCGACGAATCGGCTTCTGGCTACGCCCCAGCCGCGTACCGTGCCGATTGCCCGGTGTAGTTGCGGCGTGTACGGCTGCGGATCGACCGACGTGACCATCACTGGTGACGGGGATCTGGTGCACTGGGACTGGTTGATCGAGGTCCCCGTGGCGCGGGGTGTGTCCTTCGCCGCTGACCGGTATACCGCGGAGGTCGAGCGGGTGGTCGGCGATCATTCGTGGGAGACAGCTGAGCGGACCGCCGGGCGGCTCGTTCTGACGCACCTGGACCGGGACACTCTGCTGTCGCATGGCCTTGCTGTCACCTGGGTCGCCAACGACTATCGTGATCCGAGCGTGTTCCGGGTAGCCCTTCAGCTGGACGACGACTACCAGATATTCGTCGATACCCCATGGCGGGACCGCAGCCCGGAAGAGTTGGCCGACGAGGTATGCAAAGCGCTCGGGCGGGGGCCGGGTAAATGGCGGGCGAGCTGGCACGCCATCAAGCCGACACTCCCCGGGCCACCGCCGATCGCCCGACGGTCATGGCGGCAGGAACAGTTCCGCTGACAAGGCGTGGCAACGAGGCACTCTGCCAAAGAATTGCTCGCTGCCGGACTGACCGACGTCTTGATCTGCCGCGAACCGCTCGCTACGCAACGTAGTGACCGGTTCGGCAGCTCGGCTCGGGTCGCGCCGATGTTCGGACGCCGGCGGTTCGTTGCCACCCGCCGAACCAGACGACGTCGGCCCTGTCGTTGCTGCTGCCGCTTCCGGAATGCGCGGAACCGCAAACTGGTCGGTCGGATCGGCCGGCGTTGTCTCCTGGATGGTCCACTCCGATGCACACGGCCAGGCTGAGTGCCTACACGACGGCGGCACGGCACGGCACGGCACGGCACGGCACGGCACGGCGGGAGCCTGCCCCGAATCAGGCCCCAGCTTGCATCTAGCCTGTCGGGGATGGGGTGGAATCTGGACGAGCTTCTCACGAAGTACGACGTACCAGGTGCACAGGTCGCCGTGCTGGCCGACGGGGAGATCCGGGACCAGGCCGCGGGCGTGCTGAGCCTGCGCACCCGGGTCGAGGCCACGACCGATTCGGTGTTCAAGATCGGCTCGATCACCAAGATCTGGACAGCCACGCTGATCCAGCAACTGGTCGACGAGGGCGTGCTGGATCTCGACCGGCCCGTTCGCGAGCACCTGCCCGGCTTCCGGCTGAGCGACCCGGCCGCCACCGACTCCCTGACCGCCCGCCACCTGCTCACCCACACCGGCGGTGTCGACGGCAACCACTTCACCGACACCGGCCGCAACGATGACGCCATCGAGAGGTTCGTCGCCACCCTCGCAGAGGCGGACCACCTCCTCCCGCCCGGCACGGTCTTCTCCTACTCCAACAGCGGGTACGTGGTGCTCGGCAGGCTCGTGGAGGTGCTGCGCGACAAGCCCTTCCGCGACGTGCTCCGCGAACGGCTGATCACACCCCTGGGCCTGCAAACCGCCGCCACCGACACCTACGAGGCGATTCTGCACCGTGCCGCGGTCGGCCACATCCGGACCGGCGAAGCGATCGTCCCCACGAAGAAATGGGCGGTCTCCTACTACTCAGCGCCCAGCGGCTCACATTTCGCCATCAGCGCACGAGACCTGCTGGAGTTCGTCCGCCTGCACCTCACCGACCACACGCTGGCGGCCCTGCGCGAACCCCAGGTCAAATCCATCCCGGACTTCGGTGGCGGCGTCATGGGCTGGGGACTGGGCTGGATGCTCTACCAGGACGGCGTCGTCGGGCACACCGGTGTCGCCAAGGGACAGAAGGCGTTCCTCCGCGTCGTCCCATCCGCAGGTGTCGCGATAGCCGTGCTGACCAACAGCACGAGAGGCGAGCCCTTGGCCTACGAGATCTTCGGTGCGGCCCTCAGGGACCTGGCCGGCGTCGAGACAGCACCACTACCCGTGCTCCCCTCGAACCCCACAGGGATCGACGCGGAACGCATGTGCGGTACCTACCGCTCCACCCTGTACGACATCACCCTCACCAGTGAACACGGCCGCGCGTTCCTCACCTACCACCCCCGCAACGAACTCGCCGAGTCCCTCCTCGGCGGCCCCGAGGACCGCGTCGAGGTCGTCCGCCTTACCGACAGCGCGGTCATCACCGCCAAGCCGAAGCCCGACGGCCATGAGGTCCTGTCCCTGATCGGCTCCGACGGGCACGGCCGCGCCCGCTTCCTGCACAACGGCGCCGCCGCCTACCGCATCGACTGATCATCAACGCAGACCACACACCCGATATCCAGATCCGCAGCGATCCGCTCGCTACCAAGCGTGACGGCCGACATGGCAACTCGGCTCGCGGACATGGCACCCCTCTGTGTCAAGAGGCGGCGAGGAGTGGTGTTCTAAGCTGAGGCTCGGCGGGTCCGGGAAGTGACTTATCCGAAGTGTCGATCATGGGGATCAGGTCGGCCGCGCTGGATTTCAGAGCCGCTCCCACGTGTCCTCCCGGGCCCGTCTCAGCCCTCTTGGCGTCGTTAACCATCTGCCGGCAGACGACGTCGGACAGCCGGCGTTGAGCGCGCGCATGGCCTCCATCGGGGTTTTTGCCGGCGGCGAGTTTGCGCTGGTAGTAGGCACGACCTTCGGTGTCGTTACGGAGCTGGACGACGGCCATGATGTGCAAGGTGCGGTTGACGCGCCGGTTCCCGGCCCGCGACAGCCGATGCCGGTTCTGGTCGCCGGAGGAGACGTCCAACGGTGCGGTGCCGTTCCAGGACGCGAAGTGCCCGCGGCTGGCGAAGCGGCTGATGTCCGCGACGTCACCGATCAGCCGCGCAGCTCCGGACGGGCCGATCCCGTGCAGGTCCTGCAGGCTGCTACCGGTCGCCTCGACGAGTTCGCGCAGCTGCTTGTCGGCGGCTTTGGTCTTCTTGTCGACCTGGACGAGTTCGGTGATCAGCTCGGAGGCGAGCCGGCGGCGAGTCCGGCCGACCAGGTCACGAGGACGGACGGTATTGAGCAGCTCGCGGGCCTGCGCGGCCGACAGGTACTTCTTCGCACCCCCGGGCAGCAACTCGAGCAGCAGCTTGTGGATCCGGTTGAGCAGATCGGTGTGAGCACGGCCCAGACCATCCCGACGGTCGACCAGCAACCGCAACGCCACCGTCACATCGTCGACGGCAACCTGCCGCAACCCTTGCTGCACAACGCCGCGACCGCCACGTGGTGCGCGTCGACCGGATCAGTCTTACGGCCTTGACCGGTGTCGAACACCCGTGCCCGGGCGGACAGCTTCGCGGGTACGTCCACCACGATCTCGCCGTCGGCGACCAGGCGCTGGGCGATGTGCTTACCGATGCCGATGCAGCCTTCGACCGCCCAGATCCGATCCTTGTGCTGCCGGCCGAGCTTGAGCATCGTCTGGTAGCCGGCGTGGTCGGTGTCGAATCGGCCTTGCGCGAAGATCTTCTCGCGGTCGTTGATGATCTCGATGGTCGCGGACCGCTTGTGCGGGTCCATGCCGATGATGACCTGTCCCATGCCTGCGCTGCTCGATCGAAGCCGGGGTTGAATCCGGCGAGGAGGGCAGCGCTACTTCGAGCTGGGCAGTCCCCTCTTGAGCCTCTCCGCGCCACGGTGACCGGCGGGACACATGCCATGTCTGAGCCACACCAACAGGCGGTGGGCAGCCGATGTGCCAGCTACCCCGCCGGTCACCTCGACCAAGCCTGGCCGGGCTGCGGTCGTACGACCAGTAAATAAGTAGCCGATGAGAGGGAACTCGATCATGCGTCGTCCGTGGGATCTTGCCGCCTGAGAGTCAGGATGATCGGTCAGCGGCGAACCATTCGCTCGACGAGCTGGAATGCATGTTGCTGCAGATCATCTAGAGCAGCATCGAATCGATTCACGCCAATGCTGAGTTGTAGTGCTCCCAGACGGCTGCGCGCTCCTCATCCGTGGCGGCAACGTGCAGCGCCGTCACCAGTTGGTCAACCTCGGGAGTCATGACGGCGATGACGTCGGCGCCCTCTGGGTCGACGGTGGCAAACGTGTGAACCGTACCGGCCGGGATTGTTACGTGTTCACCCGGCTGGAGAATCGATCGCTCGTCACCGATGAGGACCTCCAGGCGACCTCGAAGGACAACGAACCCCTCGTCGGAATGATGGTGTCGATGACTTGGGGCCTGGTCACCCGAGTAGTGGGTCAAGTCCCATCTCCGCATCACGAAGTCGTTCATCGGATCAAGGTATCCGCTCGGTAATCCGAGGTCGATAGAGACGCATCCTCTTCTGCCGCTGACAGCGGCGAACGGGAGGGCACCCCGACGGCAGCGGAGCTCGTAACGGTAGATCAGTGATGCCAGGGCAGTTGCGCGGTCTGCTGCGGGATGCCCCCGGTAAGGAGCTGATTCAGCAGGGGCGCCAACCCGAAGGGATAGATGACATCGGTGGTGTCGGTCAGTTCGTCCATCCTCCACCACCGATGTCCGGCATGGTGGCCGCGCTCAAGGGCTTCCATGCCGGCCGTATCGACGCGGTGGGTACCGACACGGTGAAGGAAGAAGTCATCACGGAACAAGCCACGCGCCCAGCCAAGATCTGCGTAGCCGGAGCTGTAGGCGATCGGTTGGCCCAGCGCGTCAGGGCTGACGACGAGGCCGATCTCTTCGCGGAGTTCACGCGCCGCGGCTTCGTGAACCAGCTCACCGTCGTCTACGCCGCCGCCTGGGGTCACCCAACCATGCCGCTGTTGGGTATCCACGGGGTCGAAGAAGAATTTGAGAAGAAGCACCCGGTGACTGCTATCGAGGAGGATCACCCGTGCAGAGCGGCGTTGGTATGAATCGGTCTCCGACACACCAGGAACCTTATGGATGCCGACCGACCGCAACCACCGAGATATCGCTGCTGGGCGCGAGCCCGTTGTCCCGCACGGCTCATAATTTCAAGATCCAGCTCACTCCCATGGCCGCCGACCGCATGCCGGGCCCAGGTGCGAGCCGTTACGCTCTGTGGCTGCTGGTCGCGGGCTGGGCGAGGATGAATAGGCCAAATTAACGAGAACGTCGACGATCCGAAGGCGGTGGCCAAGGTCGGCGGCTCCCCCGGCGTACCTGTACTCCGGTGTACCGGAGTAACCGACGTGCAACCGGCCGATGCTGTTCGTCGCGCAGATCCCACCACTCAACGACGTTACTCTCGATGGGCGGCGGCGACAGCGACACGTACCTGTTCGTCTGCCCGGACGAACACGCCGCAGCGTTCAAAATGTAGGTAGGGCTGGGTCTACTCCAAGAGTAGATTCAGTGTGCTGTCGCAGGCTGCGGGCGTCGTCCTAACGTCAACGCATGACAGATACGGCTCCTGCTGACCTGGGGCTCCCGCCTTTGAACACCACCACCGCCCGGCGGCGTGACGCCGGGCTCGTCACTGCGGCCGTTCTCCTGGCCGTCGCGTACTTCCTCGCGCCGCCGCTGCTGGTCCCCAGCAGTTCCGGCGACTTCTCGCGCGCCTTCGTCGCGTACTGGTCCTCGGGCGGCCGCGACTTCACGCCCGACCTCCAGAACCTCGTCGACCACCAGTTCCGCTACCACCTGGTGCGGGTGGTGATCGCCCTCCTGCTGCTCGCGGTACTGGTGACACTGACCGTCAGGATCCGGCGGTTCCGGCTCCTGATCGGGGCGCTCGCCCTCACCGCGGCGGTGCTGCTGATCGCCAACGTCCAGGGGGCCGTGTCACCCTTCGGCACGCTGCTGTCGGCTCTGGCGTCCGACTCCGCCGGCCCCGACGTGGCCGCCGCCGTGGCCCAGGTCCGGCACCAGGTCGAGAGCGGCCCGACGTCGCCCGCCCTGGATGTGATGCTCGAAGAGTACGTGCGGTGGCACGTGTTCAAGGCCGGGCTGTCCGGCATGGTGGCGGCCGTTCTCATCAGCCTGTCGATCGTGACGTGGAGCCGGCGGCGTCGGTGGGTCAGTGTGCTCATCGCAGTGGTAGCCGTGGCCGCGCTGGTGGTCGTGGCGGCCAACGTGATCACCGTGGCGAACCCCAACCCGGGTTTCCTGCTGCTAATCGAAGGCGGAGCAATCGGATGATCAGGCCGCTTTCGCCCCGGCCGGCCAGGGCGTGCACCTGCGCCTGAGACAGGTCGGCGCGATCGGCGAGACGCTCGGGCGCGGCCGCGTGCGGACGCGATCAACCGGTCGATCAGGTCGGTGGACACGGCCGGGATCACGGCCAGCCCCCACAACGCCGCGTCCAGCCGCACGCGGCCGAACATACGCCAGGCGTTGTCAGTCATGGGTTTGGTTGAACTACGCGGGAGGTTGTCTGACAAGCTCACCGCCAGTGAGATCGGCAAACGGACCTGCCCGCGCACTCTCATGGCCGCCGACCGCACGCTGGGCCTAGGCGCGAGCCGTTACGCTCAGTGTCCGGCGGCCCCTGCCACCCGACGTCCGGACATGGCCGACGTCAGTGCGCTGCAATCGCCTGCTTTTCCACGTGCCGTATAGACTGGAGTCCGCTGATCAAGGTAAGGATGCACCGACGATGGGGTCTCTCCTTGAAGAGTCGCGCCGATTCCGACTATGGCAGGACGCCGGCGCGCCCGACGTGCTGGCTCTCGGACACGGAGCGGAATGGGAATCCAACTATCCTCACTGGGAAGCCCTGTACGAGTCAGTGCGACAGCGTTTGCGGGCGACGGACATCCTGAGCGAGTCCGAGAGGTTTGAGCTGTTGTACGTGCTCGCCCGCGACAACGAGGATGAGCAGGTCGCGGACATTCTGGCAGGAGCGCCCGCAGCAGTGAACCAGCTGATCCCCGCGATCTTCGACTATCCCGACCCAGACGCTCGATGGCAGTTCGCGATAATACTGCCGCTAGCCCTAGGCGTGAGTGCAATGGGTTACTTGCAGAGACTTCTGCAGGACGACAACGAGTATGTTCGACGCCGTGCCCATGCGGCCGTCGATCGTTTGTTAGGTGAATAGATTTCGCACCTGTTTCCGGGGTCGGGTGGGAGTCCGGTGACGCACTGAAATGCCGCCGAGAAGGCGCGGCGGGAGGTGGCATCTGAGCTGACGCCGGCCACGATCAGCGAAGTTCGGGCAGACCACGTTCGGGATGGTCGTGCCGGAACGCTGCCAGTCTGGGAAACTGCCGGTGTGCGGTAGCCGGGTCACGGAGATCCGCACGCTCACCGGTCAGATCCTCCGGCCCGTCAGGGTCGTAGCCCAAGGGCCAGGCGCCGCTCACGACAATGTGCGCCTCTGTCATGAACTCGTCGAACCATTGCGCGCGGGCGTTGCCCGCATCCGCGGCAAGATCGATGAGGTTGTCCGGATCCGCACTGATCCGCTCGACCGCAGTGCGACCGTAGGAGATGATCCAGTCCTGTATTTGGCACAAGTCTTCTTCTTTGACTGGGCCGAGCAGTAGGCACGCCGCGTCGGTCACCGGCCACGAGGACAGGCGGGATCGTGCTCGTTCCCAGAGTCGGACGAATTCGGTGACTCCGGTTGCGTCGAGTGTGCGGAGGCGGCGGAACAGGACGCGCGAGGCCAGTTCGGTGTTGTTTCCGCTCTCCTGTCGGCACTCCCCGATAAGTCCCCAGAACTTGTACTCATCCACGGAACGGACCGTAACAGCCGAGCACGACAACGTGGCTTCGCCCAGCCCTGCATCGAACGATGCCTTCCATGCTGCCCATCCAAGATCATGTGCACTCTCATGGCCGCAGACAACGCTCGCTCCGCTCTCAGCGGACCGTCACTATGCGTGATGAATCCCCAAATATAAGCCGGAGTCGGTTGAGGTCAGCGGCGGGTCAGGACACAGAGACCGCATCCGGGGTCGCTGGGTCGGGCGGCGGGGTCTCTCCCTCGGTGAGAGCGACGAGCCGGGCGCGGGTGCGGCGGTGCACGTCGCCGTCGAGTGGCGGCAGGTCGAGCAGGACCGCGAGCCACCAGCCGTCCACGGCCAGGCGCACGGTGGTCGCGGCGGCCGGATCGAGGCCGTCGTTCTCCAGCCGGTCCTGCCAACGGGCGTATGCCTCGCGCAGAGGGGTCAGTAGGCGCGGATCGACCGCGACGGCAGCGGCTAGGGCGGCCACTATGTCGCCAGGACCGTCGCGGTGTCCGGTGGACGGCTCGTCCGGGATGGTGATGTCGAGGTACGCGCGAGTGAAGGCGCCCGGTTCGACGCTGGAGGCTGCGGCGGCCAGGGCGTCGTCGACCGCCACGACGGCGCGCGCGACCAGTGCGGTCAGGAGGGCCTCCTTGGAGGGGAAGTGATACATCAGGCCGCCCTTGCTCACCTGGGCCCGCGCGGCGACCGCGTCCAGGGTGAAGGCCGCGGCGCTGTGTTCGATCAGGACCGCGGCGGCAGCGGAGAGGACCTTGGCGTAGGCGTGCGGACGTCGACTCACGGTGCATACTATACCGACTGGCCGGTCTAGTATGGGGAGAAGTCGTGGCATGGATGCTTGGTGCGGCTGAGCCACGTTCCGATCGCCTGCTGCGGGTCACCACGATGGCCATGGTCGTCACCGACGTCGGCTTCATCCTGTACTGGGCGTTGATCATCGCCAAGGCGTTGCCGCCCGAGGCGATGTTCGACGAGTACACCGACCCTCGTGTCGTCGCCTGGAACTGGTCCTTCCTGCCCTTGGACATCGCCGCTTCACTCACCGGTCTAGCGGCCGTGCACGCCATCCGCCGCAGCCAACCGGCTGCCTCGGCGCTGCTGGTCCTGTCTCTGGCGTTGACCGCGACAGCCGGCGGTATGGCCGTGGCCTACTTCGCCCAGCGTGGCCAGTTCGATCCGTCATGGATGCTGCCCAACCTCGCCCTGCTCCTGTTTCCCCTGCCCCTGCTCACCCGCTTGGCCCGCACCGGCCACCTCACCCACCCGGCGGAGTGAGCCAACTGCGACGGCTGATGGGGGTCGGCCGGTCAGCGCGGAGGCTCAGCGTTCGAACCGCTCGGCCTCGATGCCGGCCCGGCCGGTGCTCAGGGCGCCGTGCAGAAACAGGGTCGACCACCGCCTCGGCTGGCAGCGGTGGCCGGTCCAGGGCAGGTGCCGGCCGTGACAGCGTCGACGACCCACCGATCGCAGGCCGCCTGCAGGGTCTGCCGGTCCAAGTCGGCCAACCCAGGCCCCGGTCCAGGCTCGGCGGGAAGGTCATCCGCCGTGTCGCGGCCACCGCGGTTGAACCCGTGCGCGATGTCGGCGACCATCGGCGCGTGAGCGACGCCCGGAGCCATGTAGAGCTGCAAATCGACGACGTTCGGAACTCTCAGTGGACGGAGGCGACTGTGACCGTGCGAAACCTCGGCAACCCGGTCCGGCGCGGAGCCAGATTCCACCGAGCTAGCGACTCGGCGGACCTGATCGACCTGGAGCTGACCCGGATCGTCTGGTACCAAAGAACGGTCGACGAGATCCCAGCCGGTCACACGGCCCTGGTCACCCTTCGTGGGTCGGGCGCGCGCGTTCTTCGGCCCGGCACGATGGCCGACGGCTGGCAGCGGATCGAGGGCCATAACGGTCCAAGTCTCGGTGCGGCTGGGTAGCGGATGGCCTGGTGGCTTCGGTCATGAGAGCGGCCAGCGGCCTCCGGGCGATGAATGTGCGGCAGCCCCGACCGGGGTGGTGGCTCGCGTGCACCGGGGGCGAAGGGCCACGGCTCCAGCCCCGTCGGCGCTACGAGTGCACGACTTTGCCGATGACAGTGGGCCACAGTGGATGTCCAAAATGCCGCATGACCAAGATCGATTATGAACGTGTGGCGGTGGTGCAGTCCTCAACTCGCCAGCATGATGGCGTCGCCAGACGCTTTCCTGGGGATTTAGGAATTTGCAGCGCGAGCTGACAACTGCCGTTCACGTGCTCCATCGTCGCGGGACCCTGAACGACCGAAGGTAAACGAGGTTACGCAACTGTCGCGTCCTGGACATAAGAGTGGCGTCCCTGATAGTGGTGTAACGCGATCGGCGTGATCGTCGGGCGGCCCGTCTGCGGGCTGAACGAAGAGCGCGGTCATCGCGTGATCTTTCGAGTGAACCTCTCACAGCACTCTCGAAAGGGCTCTATCGCGATGACCGCACCTCACATCATCAACCCTGCCGGGCTGTTGGACCAAGCTCTCGGCGACGCGTCGCCGGACCTGATGCGGCACCTGCTGTCCACGGTGATCAACTCGCTGTTGTCGGCCGACGCGGACGCGGTCTGCGGCGCCGAGTACGGCGTGAGTTCACCGGAGCGGGTCAACTCCCGTAACGGCTACCGCCATCGTGACCTGGACACCCGCGTTGGCACGATCGACGTCGCGGTCCCGAAACTGCGCCAAGGCACGTATTTCCCCGATTGGCTGCTCGAGCGGCGTAAGCGGGCCGAGGCCGCCCTGGTGAGCGTGGTCGCGACCTGCTACCTACTCGGCGTCTCCACCCGGC
>NZ_QHHV01000111.1:0-26643 GCF_003947245.1 Actinoplanes sp. ATCC 53533
GCCTGTCCTGCACCGACGCCGCGGAGGTCTGCGGCTGCCCGCCACGATCCGGTCCCGGTCGCCTATGCCCGCGACGACCTGGTCGCCGATGTGAGCGAATCGCCGAGCACGACGGCAGGGCCGTTGACCCGAGCTGACCTTCCTCCGAGACCGATGGCCGGCAACGGCGAATAGACGTCGGGACTGATCGCCCCGTGTGTTGATCGCGCATTCAGGATGATGCTTTGGCACGTGTGAACACGTAGACGGCGTGCTCGACCTCGGGTGGAAGCACGAGCCGGCTGAGTTCTTCGTCGACGACGAGGTCGAACCCGGTCTGGCTTCGGTAGGCCGTCCAGTTGCCGGTACTCGCGTGGTGTCGTGACCCGATGACGATGTAGCGTTGGACACTGGGTGCGGTGAACACGTGGTGTTCGAACGGGTTTCCCGCAGGCGGCCAGGAGCACACGACGACCTGCGGTTGATGGATACGTAGGGCGGTACGGGCGTCCTGCTGCAGCACGGTGTCTGGGAAGTCGATGCTGTCGCTCCAGCTGTAGTCGTCGGTGGCGGTGATCCGCACGCCCCTGTCGGCCAGGAAACGTGACAGTGTGCCATCGCCGGCCGCGATCTCTAGGCACGACCTGTCACCGATGAGGCCTGCCAGCCGGGTGATCAAGGGCTTGGAGTAGAAACACCAAATCCCCTTCGGCTGCACCAACGGCATCAGCAGGCGCCGTTGCCATAGCAGCGGCCAGGTCAGCCGGAAACGCCAGAGCGACACCGGCTTGCGTTCGAGATCCCGACGAAAAAGTAGACGTTGGGCGACGAAACCATTCAGAAGGTTGAACCGGACTCGGCCTTCGGAAACACCGGTGGAGGCGCTGAGGATTGCCTGTTTGAGCAGATGAATGGTCATCTGCCTGCGGATCTCCGCCGCAAGCCGCTCGCGAAGGGGCCGCGCCCGGCCCGGCAGGGGTGCCTCCGGCTGCGAAACGCGGGTGATGTAGGCCTTGACCTCGTCGGCGTCGTTTCGCTCGATGATGGCGCCGGTCTCGCGTTGCACCAGTCGCCACTGGTCCGGGTAGGCCTCGACGAGTTCCTCTAGCGATGGGCTGCTCTGCAGCCATGCCACTGCGTCCGCCGAGCGGTGGCGACTCACGCGGGACACGGCGCACCGTCCCGGATGGCGTCGGTGGCGTCTACCGCGAGCCGCTCGGCCGGATACCGACCGACGCTGACGAGCGGGCTGGTACGGCCTTCAGCCTTCAGTCGGTGAAGTCGACCGGCGCTTCCTGAGCTGTCCGGCAAGTGGCCAGCGGAGGTCATACAAAGACGATATGGCAAACAAATAGCCGGACGGACCTGCGGTGCGATGTTGGTAGCTTCTGACGGCCTATGTGGCACGTGTGGCACAGACCATCAACGGCGATCGGCTGCCGTAGCTACCGCGACCACGGCCAGGCACGCCCATGGTCATCATGTCTTCGACGGCGATCTGGCTCCCATCGCGGCCGGCTGCAGAGCCCCGTTTGCCGCGATAGCGGTTCCTGCCTGCCCTGCAGCCTTGCCGCAGGGCAGGCAGTGTTTCCTCCCGGCGTGGCCCGGCACGGGTAGTTCGTCGCCCGCCTTTCGAGCTGTGCGTCCTCGGGTGTAGAGCCAAGTGAGGTTGGTGACCGTTCTCCGGGCCGAGGTGCCGGTTCTGCACGCCCGCGTTGGTGACCGGCGTCGAGCCGTTACCATCGCGCTCAGCCGAACAGGGTGCGCCAGTAGTCCCAGAAGTTCTGGCCGATAAGGCCGATGATCACGCATCCCCACAGCACCGGCACTACCGAGTGATACTCGACGAGCAGTGCTGCGGGTTTGTGAAGGGCTGCTGGTACCGGTAGCAGGTCGTGGCGCAGGTTGTGCACGGTCACGTACCAGAAGATGGTGACGGTGACGACCCAGACGACCATGCAGTACGGGCACAGAGCGCCGATGCTGTACAGGCTCTGCGCGATCAGCCAGTGGATGAAGGCGACACCCAGCGCCGCGCCGGTGTTGAGGCCGAGCCACACCCAGCGAGGCAGTGGCACCTTGGCCAGGGCGAGCACCCCGATGGTGACCACGACCGGGAAGGTCAGCACGCCGATGAAGGGGTTGGGGAACCCGAACACCTCGGCCTGTTTGGTGACCATGACAGAGCCGCAGGACAGGATCGGGTTGATGCTGCAACTGGGGCTGTACGTCGGGTTCTTGAGAAGGAGGACCTTCTCCACCGCGAGTGTGAACGCGGCGGCGCCGCCGATCAGGCCGGCGATCAGCAGCAGCAGGCCGGTCCCGGTCGATCGCCGGGCCTGCGGCACGGGTTCCGCGTCCGCGGCGGACTGGTCGGACATTTGTGCGGGCATGCTCGTGGGCATCTGTCAGCCCGCCAGCGCCGTGTCGACCGCCGCCTTCAAGCCCTCGTAGGTGGGCTGCCCTTCGAGCTTCTTGCCGTTGAGAAAGAACGTGGGGGTGCCCTGGACGCCGAGTGCTACGCCGTCCTGCTGGTCACTATCCACCCGCTTCTGGGTCTCCGATGACGCGACGTCGGCCTTGAACGTGGCCATGTCCAATCCCAGCTCGGAGGCGAAGCCCTCGAAGACGGAGGCCTTGGATGCCTGCTGTTCAGCCCACTGCTTCTGCGTCTCGTACATCTTGACGTACATCTGCTCCAGCTTGCCTTGGTTGGCGGCTGCCTGTACGGCCAGGGCCGCGTTGTTGGCGTTGGAGTGCGACTGGATCGGGAAGTACCGGATCACGTAGGTGATGCGCCCGTCGTACTCCTTGCGGAGCTTCTCCACGCCGGGGAAGGCGGCACCGCAGGCCTCGCACTCGAAGTCGAGGAACTCGACCAGGGTGACCTTGCCGTCGGCTGCGGTGTTCAGCCGGTGGCTGTCGGGCCGGACCACCATCGCCGCCTTGTCGGCCGCACTGCCGGATCCGCGGTTGGACGCGTAGATGACCGCCGTGGCCAGGATGCCGAGGGTGACCACGATTACTCCGAGAGTCAGCATGAGGTTGCCGCTGATCCGCGGGCGTCGGCTCATCGCCGCAACGGCTTTGGACCCCGGCCGGCCGGCAGAGCCGGCAGGGCGTTTGGCCGTCTTGACGGGGCGGTCGGAGCGTCCGGACACGATCTTCCTCCAGAGGTGCGTCGAGTGCTTCGTTTCTACCGGTGCTACCTGAGATGTTCCTGATTGCTCTCTGGTGGAGCTCAACCCAAGCAATGCCCTGTCTGTCCGGACGGGTGGCCGGGCGACCATTTCGGCAATCCGTGGGATCGACGCGGTGAACGGGTAGCAGGCAACGGCCCACGAACGGGCCAGCGTCGCGCGGCGTTCATTCGCCGGCCGTATACAGCAGCCCGCCCTGCGAGGGTCGCTGGTGCAGGTCCTGCCGCGCCGTGACGACCGCCGTGCCCGTCAAGTGAGACGTCCGCGAGGTGGCGGTGGCGTGGTCGTCTCGACGTAGAGCGCGTCTACCTCTTCGTCGAGCTGTGCCGCCGCCCGTTGGACCCGTTGCGCGGCTTGCTGGCACGCCGGTTCCCGAGCCGCGACGACCAGGGTGTCATGCAGGGTGATGACGGCTGCGGCGATGCGTCGTACCCGGTTGGCGCAGCCCTCTACCCGCTGGGGGTCGGCCGGGCTGTGGGTCCATACAGCCAGCAGGCGGTCGGTGCTGGCGGCGGCGATGCGGATGCGCTCGGCCAGCAGCGGCACGCGCACTGTCACCGGCGTGTCCACAGGCAGGGCGGTGGCGATGTCCGCGGCGGTGCCGAATTCACGCTGGAGTTCAGTGAGAAGCTCATTGACGTCGGGCGACTGCACCATTACCTCGCATGCATCTGGATGGATCGGTTCGGGGAGGTGTGCCCGCTCCGTGGCTGCTCACCACCGGGCGGCCGTCGTGGTCGGACCACGTGATGCCCTCCGGTGATCGCGCTGATGACACGTCGATGCCGTATGGTCCCAATGAGCACGGGCAGACATGGACGGCAGCGTGCGGGTCGCATGGTCCGCTCGGGCACGAGCAAATCGTGTATCACTCGCGATACCAAATGCAACGCTTGCAACGAACGCTCGACTTGGTGATATGGCGGTCGTCGCCGATCCGTTCACCAATCGGCGACGTCCCGTCCGTGATCGCGTGAGAAGGCCTGGCAAACGGAATTCGGGCGCGACGAATTGTCGGGTGCGGAATGCGTGGTGATGAGGGCGAGACCAGCGTGTGCGAGTGGGCGGCCAGCGGGCGAAATGGTACGGCGACCGAGGTGTCAAGCGGTGACGGCCGCCGGTGGAGCACGGCCCGTGACGCATGAATCAAAAAGGGGGCGACGCGGTCCCCAAACCGACACGCTCGTGTGTTGTAGCGGTGTGGGGATCGTCGCCGTGGTGGACCGGGTCGGAGACCACAGCCGGTGTAACAGGTCGTAGTAGTGGTGCCAGGTGAGCGCACCGACGGTGCCGAAGAGGGCGTGCAGCAGAACCCCGGCCAGCAGGATCGCGGGGGGCATGCGGACCCCGTCGAGCAGGGTATGCTCGCCCAGCTGCGCGGCCACGAAGGCCAACGTCGACATCGCGACGAAGCGGCGGACAGTCCGACCGCGACGGGGTGGCCCAGGGTCGGAAGAACTTGGCATTGAGGCGCTTACCGGCATGACCAGCAGCGATATCGCCGCGATGCCGCCGGCGAGCACGGTGGCCGCCGTGGTGTAGTCATGCAGGCCCCGGACGGCAAGGCTGAGCGTCCCGCCGTGGCTGTGCGTCAGCAGCAAGAGGGTCAGCAGGTGCGCGATCAGCCAACCGAACACTCCGACGGCCAGCGATGAGCACGCCGACAGGGACTGGGCGGCACGCACCGCGCCAGCTCGCCGATCGCCTTCTGTGCCCATCAGCCCCTCGCCGTCTACTGGCCGTCTCATGGTACTCGTCCCGCGAGACACGGCGACGCCTCAATCTCCTCAATAGAAGACGAGGTGAAGGTGAGGGCGAGTACTTGGGGTTGCTCGACCTCGACTATCTTCACTCATGCGAATGACAAGGCTCGACGTGCCTGGCCTCGATGTTCCTAGAATGCCGCCTTGAAATACGACGACGAACAATTTACGGCAGGGCCAGCGCCGACTGGTGCGGTGTCCGGCTCGACCCCGGCGGGATCGACCGATCCGCCGCGACGTGAACGCTATTTCGACGTCCTACGTGGTGTCGCGTTTGTTCGAGTGGTGGTGTTCCACATGTTCCCGGTCGCCTGGCTGTCCATGATGTTCCCGGCGATGGGAGTGATGTTCGCCCTGGGCGGCTCGCCCATGGCCGGTTCCGTGGACCGGTCGGCCGAGGAGGCGGTCTTCGGACGGCTGCGCCGGTTGTTGCCTGCCTTGTGGGTGCTGGGGGCGATCCTCATGCCGGTGGCGCTGCTGGTCGGTTGGCCGCAGCGTCCCGGGTGGGTGCGGCTGATGCTGTGGGTCCTCCCGGTCGCCCCGCCACCGGGCCCGGAGTGGGCGGAGCCCACTGTCGGACTGTTGTGGTATCTGACGTACCCGTGGTTGGTGGTGCTGTCCCCGGCCGCGGTGTGGTTGTACCGACGAGCTCGGGTGGTGACCGTCGCGCTGCCGTTGGCCGCGCTCGCCGTCCTGAAGGTTCTGCCCTGGTCCTTCAGCGACAGGTTCGGTTCGGTTGTCACCGACCTGCTGACCTTCGCCGCCTGCTGGATTCTGGGTTTCGCGTACCGCCACGGTGACCTGCAACGGATACCAGCCCCGCTGATCGTGGCCGTCTCCGCGGTGTGCACCACAATGGGTGTCGTCTGGACCGTCACCCACCCGGGCGAGGACAGTGTCGATCTGCCCACCCTGCCGCTGGCCTACGGCGTCTACTCCATCGGGTTCGTGCTGCTCCTGCTACGTTCCGGCCACCGTTGGCTGGCTCGAGCACCGTCGGTTCCTCACCGAGGCAGTGAACCTGCTCAACGCGCGCCGTGACGATCTACCTGTGGCACAAGATCGCCATCGTCCTGCCCTTCCCGGTCGGCGACTCCGTACAGGTGTGGCGCGTCGGCGACACGCTCATGATGGGGCGGCTACTTCGGCGTCGCGCTGGTGCTGCTCGCCGTGCTGGTCGCCGCGCTGGGCTGGGTCGAGGACATCGCCGCCCGCCGCCGGGTACGACTGCTGCCGCTGTCGCCCGCACCAAGCCGGCCGCGCCGGACCGCTCCGGCATGGTCGGGGCCCACCTTCTGAGTCGGGCGCGGCCCAGCTCCGTGCGTCGACGACGATTGTGTACTCCGCGCGTGTCCTGCCCGGAGGAGCGTCCTCAGTCAGCCCGAGGCCGTGTCTGCCCTTGCCGCTTTCTTCGACTTACGGTGCAGTGTCAATGTGATGACCATCACGACCAGCGCGCCCACGATGAGGCCGAGGATGGCGCTGGCCACCGTGTTGACGAGCCAGCCGACGAGCCCGCCGAGAGGACCCGTAGCGTCGTGGGCGGCTTGCTCCACGTGGTGCACAGCGTCGTACAGGAAACGTAGACCGAGCTCGTCTGAGCCGACCAGCAGAATGTGCCCACCGACCCACAGCATCGCGGCGGTGCCGACCACCGTGAGCACGGTGAGCACTCGCGGCATCCCCTTCACGAGGCCGCGGCCGAGGGCGGCGACGGCGCCGGAGTGCTGGGACAGGCGCAGGCCGGCGTCGTCCATCTTCACGATGAGGCCGACCACGCCGTACACGAGGACGGTCATGATGACGGCGACAAGCGCCAGGATCGCCAGACGCGACCAGAACGGCTCGTCGATCACCTCGTTCAGGGTGATGACCATGATCTCGGCCGAGAGGATCAAATCCGTGCGCACCGCCCCGGAGATCAGGGTCTTCTCGTCCGGCGCCTGCTTATCGCCTGCGCCGGGAGCGTCGTGGTGGGCGATCCTGGCCCAGACCTTTTCGGTGCCCTCATAGCACAGGTAGGCGCCACCGAGCATGAGGATCGGGGTGAGCAGCCAGGGCACGAACTGGCTGAGCAACAGGATGGCCGGAAGGATGATGAGGAACTTGTTGCGCAGCGACCCGACGGCGATCCGCTTGACGATCGGGATCTCGCGCTCGGCGGCCAAACCGCGCACATACTGCGGCGTGACGGCGGTGTCGTCGATGACGACGCCCGCAGCCTTGGCACCGGCCTTCGCGGCGGCTACCCCCACGTCGTCGATGGACGCGGCGGCGGCTCGAGCCAGAACCGCGACGTCATCCAGCAGGGCTACCAGTCCACCGGCCACTCGACGGTCCTTCCAGGAAGTGAGCACAGCCCGTACCCGTTCATTGTCGCCCAGAACCCTGCCCGAGGCACATCACCGCCCGATCCCATGCCCGGCGAGAAACGCGGTCGTGGTCGCGGCTTGGGGCCCGCGCCGGCGAGCCGGCGCGGGCCTTGGCTAATCCGTTCCCGGGCGAACCCCGCAACCCCCGACGCGGACTTGAGCGCATCGAGACCTACGCTGAAGTCGGCTCACGGTCCTCCCGCCGGCGTCGGCGGGTTCTACCTGCAGGGTGGCGTGGTCGATGCCGAACTTCTCGCGCCAGTCGGCGTAAGACCGGCCATCGTGAGCACCGCCGGGTCATGAGGGATCCGCAGGCTGGGTCGCGGCGGCGTGCAGGCTACGCAGCCCGCGGATGGCCTCGACCGCCCGGTTACCGTCGCTGATCTGCACCGCGAGCACGGTGACGACCTCATCGGTATGCAGCAGCAACGACGCCCATGGCGTCCCGTGCTGGTAGCGCACGGAACGCACCGCCGACCACGGCAGGTCGAAGTCGCTGACGAGGTTGCGGACCCTGATCCCATGGGCATCGGCGTCCGCGCGGATCCGCAGCGGCGTCAGCGCCACGGCGCCGAGGAGTAAACCCACTCCGACCAGCGCCCATCCGTCGCTGGCGAGGAGCTGACCGCCGGACGCCGTAGTGCCGGACAGGGTCAGCCCGGACGCGACCAAGAACACGGTGACGATCGTGGCGATCACTACCGTGACCTGACGCAGACGCCGCGGTCGAACTCGCAGCACCAAAACTGAACCTTCTCGACGACCCCTACGAACTATCACCTATGAAGCTTAGGAGAGCTGGGGGCGGCCTGGCGCGGCGCCCTCACGTCGACGATCCAGCGTGCCGGCCGCCGCCGTCCTGGGCAAGCTTGTCGCCGTGTTGTCGCCGGCGTCTCCCGCACGCGGCCGTGGTCGCGGCAAACCCGCAACAAGCTTCGTGATCGGCTTCTCGCCGGAGACGATCACTGTCACCTTCAGCGAGCCGATCCCCATTGTTGCCGGCAAGACCCAGGTCCCGGCCCCGGACGGCAGACGGGCTGCTTGCCGGCGAACCGAGCGCGACGGGCGCCACCCTGCGCATCCCTACGGACCTCGGCATTGCCAGTACGGCTACCAGGCGCTACGCAGGTGCCTGCCGAGGCTGAGCCACTATTCCCCTCGGTGGCCTTCGGGTCGCCGTCCTCGCTCAGTCCGTCCGGAGAGAGATCACGACTTCCTGAGACAGGCTCTCGGGGCATGTCGCTGGTTCACGCGGCGGTCGGCAAGCCAGCTCGCTGTAGAGGTAGTCGATCTGGTCGGGCTGCAGCTTGTCGCTGCGGAACATCTTGCGGCGCGGAGAGTGGACCGGTGCGGATACCCGCGGTCGGTGGCCGGCGACTCTCAGCTCGACCAGCGTGACCGGAATGCCGTGCTTGAGTAGCAGGTGGGCGCAGAACGGCCGGAAGAGCCGGCGGAACAGAACCGGATCGCTGACGTGGATCAGCGACGCGAACAGCGGCAGGTTCTTGGGGCGGTCACGCCGGAACATGACGTAGCACCATCGGTCGCCCGTGGCGAGGACAACGTGCCGGGCCGCCCGTGTGCGCCGGTGGTCACGGTAGTGCTCCAACTCGGTGCCGGTGAGGACGCGTTCGAGGTCACGGTGATCGGAGCTGGCCTTCCCGCTGGCCGGTACGGACGGCCGAGGCAGATTGGGTACGGCCACGAGTGTCGCCGCGATGGTGTGGCTGGTCCCTGGCGCGGGTGCTGTCGTTGTACAAACGCCGTGGCTTTCCCGCAAGGGCTACGGCGCCGCTCGGGGGCACCGGGGTCCCGGCCGATGTGATCCAGGTATGGCTGCTACGGGCTGTCCGTGCACACGTATTGCGGTTCTGCACCGTAGGTCCAGGTGAACTTCTCGCGCTTGACGACCTTGCCGCCGGAGTGGAACAGCCGGTAGGCGTCTTGGGTGAAGCCGTTGATGCCGTCGGTGGCTATGCAGCTCGGTCCGGCTTTCAGCTCGATCCGGCGCGGCGTGGTGGTGTTGCGCCGTGGACCCCACTCGGTAGTGACTTTCTCGTACACCTTGGTGCTCCACACCGACACGGTGATCGTGCTGCTGGTGTAGGAGGTATCCAGGTACACCCCGTGCGGGGTGTTGTTCTTGAACTTGAAGTCCAGGTCCGGGTAGAAGATCGTGGACTCGATGACCGGCGGATAGCGGCTGAACCAGTATGAGTGCGGCTTGTGCTCGACGTCTTGTAGCCCGGCGTAGTAGGTGGCGTTGAAAAGGGTGGTGGTGAACTGCGACGCCCCGCCGCCGACGCCGGGGGTCAGTTTGCCGTTGAGGATCACCGGTGCGTCCTTGTAGCCCTGGGCGTAGCTGCGTTCGCCGGTGTGCTTGTTGAGGGAGAACACCTTGCCCGGCATGACGAGCGCTCCGTCGACCTCCTTGGCGATTTGCACGATGTTCTGGCTGCGCGGGGAGCTCAAGCCGCCGGGGAATTTAGTGGTGAATGTCGACACTCGCTCGCGGACGCCGAGCCCTTCGAGCTTCGCGGTGGTGGCCTTCGGGCCGACAGTGCGGGCGGCTGCTGCGACGGTGCGGTCCGTGGCCTTGGCCAACACGCTCAGTAGTTGCGGAGCGAGGGCTGCCAGGTCCAGGGCGCTGCCGTCGGCACCATCGGTGATGCGCGGCCGTCCACCGGTGAAGGTGAACCTCGCGTCGCGCGGTGCCGTCTCCAGCCGCGACAGCTGTCCGGTCAGACCCTTTCGCAGGGCCTCGTCGTCGATGCGCGGGGTGATCTTGCCGGTGGAGTCGGCGGCCAGTGTCAGGCTTTGTGCGATGACGGTCGGGCTGATGGTCAGGTTGCCGCGTTCGGAGGTGACGGTGACCGGTGCGGAGACGGCCGGCCGGGCCAGGGCACTCATCAGCTGGTCGACTTCCTCGCGGGTCGTCGCGGGCGCCACTTCCACCAGAGGGATGGCGACTGGCGCTTGGCTCAGCCAGCCCTCGCGCAGGCTGTCGGCCGATCGTCGGGCGTCGAGGCCCCGGCCCGCCTGCGGGTAGACCGGCCGTGGTGTGGTGCCGTCGAAGACGATCGCCGGCATACGCATCTGTTCGCCGGCCGAGCCCAGGGACTTACGCAGCGCGGCGTCCAGGCGTTGCGGGTCGACGATACTGACCGGTTGTACCTCGCGGCTGCCGAACAACTGGGGGCGGCCACGCGCGGCCGCGGCTACGGAGGCGTCCACGTCGATGTGTAGGCCGACGTCGGCCGGCCGGACCGTGCCGACGCTGCCCGCCACCTGCACGGTGACCGGATCCGTCAGTTGTGTCGCACGTCCGGCGAGGTGGGTACGCAGCGCCGCCGCCGCCTCACCGCGGGACTTGCCGCCCAGCTCGAGGCCGAGCACGGTAGTGCCTCGCGGAACGTCGCCGCGTAGAACCAGCACCGTCGCACCGCCGGTCGCCACGATCAGCGCCGTCACCACAGTGCAGACGATCAGCAGCCGGCGCCGCCGTCTGCCGGTCCCCGCGGTCGCGTCCACCGCCGTCGGTGAAGGGTCGGCTTCGGCCCGCGGCAGGGACGAGGGTGGCTCGGCCTGCCGCGTTTCGCCCGCCGGTGACTGCGTGGCCAATACCATCGTCACGGCGTCGTCGACGTTCGGTTTCTGGTCGCCGGCGGAACTCACCCGTGGCCCTCCCAGGCATCGCGTTGCGGTCCGGTCGCGTTGTCGAGCGCCGTGTCATCGAAGACATTCACTCCGGTCGTCGGAGTGGCACGGATCCTACGGCCCGGACACGCACAAGGAAAGCGGCACAGTTCAAGGCATGCTGCCTACGCATGTACGTGCTGACCGGCACGGCGCTGGCAGCGCTGATCGCCTTCGTCGCCGGCCGGGTGCTCGGCCGCGACTTCGTGGCCACTCGGTCACGCCTGTCTGCACTGGACGCCTGTCTGACCACGCACGGCGCCTTCGGTGTCGCGCTGCTGCGCATCCTGCCGATCGCCCAGTTCTGCCTGGTCAGCGACGGATTCCGCACCACTGGGATCAAGGTCGGCAGCTACCTGTTGAGCACTGTGGTGGGAGCAGCTTCCGGCACGATCGTGCACGCCGTCCTGGGAGCATCGGCCATGAGTCCCGGCAGCGCCGGATTTGTCACCTCGCTTGCGGCCGCTGCCCTGCCCGGTTGCGGCGGCACCGCAGTGTCGGCGTTCCTGTGGCGTCGCCGGGCGTGCCCGATGTCATGCCCGCAGGCAGCATCGGATCAAATTACAGTAACGGCCGTCGGTCCCTTTTGCGCATTGTGTCGGTCGCCGTCCCCCGATCCACCATCCAATCTGGTGGCAGGTCCGCCAAGTGGCCGAATGGACGGGGCGGCCCACTGATCGGTGATGCGGAGAGCCCGGGTCGGGCGGCGCCGCGTCCCCCGACGGGATCGAATAGCCTTCGCTCGCCACGCCGGCCGGCGCCGGTGTCGGTTCGCGGACAGTTCCGTCCCATAGCCTGCCCGCATGATCGTGATCCGACCTCGATTCAACCGACGTGTCGTCACGCGGGTGCGGGCGGCGGGGAGGGATTCCAGTGCGTAATCTCAAGGCATTCCGGTCGCGGTCGCTGCTGGCGCTGACCCTCGTCGCCGCTGTCCTGACGGTGCCGTCCGCCGGACCGGCCGCCGCGGCCGACGCGTGCGCGCCGCTGCTGAACCCGGTCGCCTGTGAGAACACCAAACCCGGGACTCCGCGCAGCACGTGGGATGTCTCCGGTGCCGGGAGCGCGGCGCTGCAGGGCTTCGCCACGCAGATGAGCGTCAACGTCGGCGAGACGGTCAACTTCAAGATCAAATCCACCGCGACCTCGTACCGCCTCGACGTCTACCGGATGGGCTGGTACGGCGGCAACGGCGCGCGTTTGGTGGCCACCGTCAACCCGGTCGGCCGGCAGACCCAGCCCGCCTGCCTGTCGAATTCCGGCACCGGCCTGGTCGACTGCGGCAACTGGGCGGTCTCGGCGTCGTGGGCCGTGCCCGCCGCCGCGGTCTCCGGCATCTACTTCGCCCGGCTCGTCCGGACCGACGGCACCGCCGGGGCCAGCCACGTCGTGTTCGTGGTGCGCGACGACGCCAGCCATTCGGACCTGCTCTTCCAGACCTCCGACACGACCTGGCAGGCGTACAACTCCTACGGCGGCAACAGCCTCTACACCGGTTCGCCGGCCGGGCGCGCATACAAGGTGAGCTACAACCGCCCGCTCACCACCCGCGGCACGGGCGCCGAGGACGCGGTCTTCAACGCCGAGTATCCGATGGTCCGTTTCCTCGAGGCCAACGGCTACGACGTCAGCTACTCCTCCGGGGTCGACACCGACGCCCGGGGCGCGCTGCTGCGCAACCACAAGTCGTTCCTGTCGGTCGGTCACGACGAGTACTGGTCCGGCGGCCAGCGGGCCAACGTGGAGGCCGCCCGTGACGCCGGGGTCAGCCTCGCCTTCTTCAGCGGCAACGAGGTGTTCTGGAAGACCCGCTGGGAGAACGCGATCGACGGCTCGGGCACGGCGTACCGCACCCTGGTCTGCTACAAGGAGACCCTGGCCAACGCCAAGACCGACCCGACGAGCGCCTGGACGGGCACCTGGCGGGACCCGCGGTTCAGCCCGCCGGCCGACGGCGGGCGCCCGGAGAACGGGCTGACCGGCACCATTTTCAAGGTCAACTCGGGCACGGTGAACCTGCAGGTGCCGGCCGCCGACGGCAAGATGCGGTTCTGGCGCGGCACCACGGTGGCCACCCAGGCCGCCGGCGCCACGGCGACCCTGGGCGCCGGCATCGTCGGCTACGAGTGGGACGAGGACGCCGACAACGGCGCCCGGCCCCGCGGCCTGATCGGCCTGTCCACCACGACCGCGACCGGCGTCGATGTGCTGCAGGACTACGGCTCGACGTACGCCTCCGGCAGCGCCACCCACCGCCTGACGCTGTACCGCGCGGCGAGCGGCGCCCTGGTGTTCGGCGCCGGCACCGTGCAGTGGTCGTGGGGCCTCGACAGCGACCACGACCGGGGTTCGGGCGCGGCCAGCGCGCCGATGCGGCAGGCTACCGTCAACCTGTTCGCCGACATGGGTGCGCAGCCGGCCACCCTGCAGTCCGGGCTGACCGCCGCCACCGCCTCCACCGACACCGTCGGCCCGGCCGCCACCGTCACCGCCCCGGCGGCCGGTGCGTCCGTGTCGGCCGGTGCGCCGGTGACCATCGCCGGCACCGCCGCGGACAGCGGCGGCGGCGTGGTGGGCGGGGTCGAGGTGAGCACCGACAACGGGGCCACCTGGCACCCGGCCACCGGGCGCGCCGCCTGGACCTACGTCTGGACCCCGGGCGGTTCCGGCGCCACCACCGTGCGCGTCCGGGCCACCGACGACAGCGCCAATGTCGGCGCGGACGCGACAGTGGCGGTCACCGTCGGCGCCCGCAGTTGCCCGTGCACCATCTGGGACGCGGGCGCCACCCCGGCGATCCCGGCCGATCCCGACGGCACCGGCACCGAGGTCGGCACGAAGTTCCGGGCCGACGTCGCGGGCCAGGTCACCGCGATCCGGTTCTACAAGGGCAGCGCCAACACCGGCACGCACGTCGGGCACCTGTGGACGGCCGCCGGCACCCAACTGGCCGCGGTCACCTTCTCCGGCGAGTCGGCCACCGGCTGGCAGCAGGCGAATCTGTCCAGCCCCGTGGCGCTGACCGCCGGGACCACGTACGTGGTGTCGTACTACGCCCCGAACGGCCGGTATGCGGCCGACCCGGGCTATTTCGCCACCCAGGGCGTCGACAGCGAGCCGCTGCACGCCCTGCGCGACGGGATCGACGGCGTGAACGGCGTCTACCGGTTCGGCACCGGTTACCCGACGCTGGCCTGGGAATCGGCCAACTACTGGGTGGACGTGGTCTTCGCGCCGGGCGGCGGCACCCCGGACAGCACCGCGCCGACGGTGACCGCGCGGACCCCGGCGGCCGGCGCCACCGGGGTGGCGGCCGCGACCACGGCCACCGCCACGTTCAGCGAAGCGGTGCAGAGCAGCACGGTCGCCCTGGTGCTCAAGAACGCCGGCGGCGCGACGGTGCCGGCCAGCGTCGCGTACGACGCCGCCACCAGGAAGGCCACGCTCACTCCCACCGCCGTGCTGGCGGCGAGCACGACGTACACCGTCACGGCTAGCGGCGCGGCGGACCTCGCCGGCAACGTCATGGCCGCCGCGTCCTGGTCGTTCACGACCGCGGCCGGCAGCACGCCGCCGACCGGTTGTCCCTGCTCGGTCTGGGCCACCTCGGTGGTACCGGGCACCCCGGCCGAGTCGGACACCGCGGCCGTGGAGGTGGGTATGAAGTTCCGTGCCGACGCCGCCGGTCAGGTCACCGCGGTGCGGTTCTACAAGGGCAGCGGCAACACCGGCACGCACGTCGGGCACCTGTGGAGCTCGACCGGCACGCTGCTCGGCACGGTCACCTTCAGCGGCGAGACAGCCACCGGCTGGCAGACCGCCACCTTCGCCACCCCGGTACCGGTGGCCGCCGACACCACATACGTCGTGTCGTACTACGCACCCGTCGGCCGTTATGCCGGCGACAGCGGCTACTTCGCCGCCGGCGTCGACAACGGGCCACTGCACGCCCTGCGAGACGGCGTCGACGGGCCCAACGGCGTCTACCGGTACGGGACCGGCGGCGGTTTCCCGAGCAACACCTGGGAGTCGACCAACTACTGGGTCGACGTCATGTTCACCCCCAGCAACTGAGGGAGGTTCGGGACGCTCTGGTAGGTTTCATGTTTCTGAGGCGGCGCAGGCTTGCTGCTCAGGTGCCCTGTCGGCGGAGAGCGCCGAACCAGTGGAGGAATCATCCACCTCCAAGCGATCTACCAGCCCAACCGTCGCAGCCCGCGCCGTCTTTGCCCTGGCCCCGGCGGGGATATATACCGGCAAGGCACGCGAATAATGCTTTCACGAAACGGCTCCAATCGTTTGTAAACGCCCTCTGAGGAGTGCATCCGTGTACGGATCGACCAACCGGTCGCGTCGGGTCCTGCTGCCCGTCATGCTGTGCCTGGCCCTGGTGGCCACCCTGCTCGCACCGGCCTCGCCGGCGTCGGCGGCCACCTGCCCGTGCTCGATCTGGCCCGCGACGGCGGTTCCGGGCACCCCGGCGGCCTCCGACACCGCGGCGGTCGAGGTCGGGGTCAAGTTCCGGGCGGACTCCGACGGCTTCGTGACCGGGGTGCGCTTCTACAAAGGCAGCGGCAACTCCGGCACGCACATCGGGCACCTGTGGAGCGCTGACGGGACCAACCTCGGCACCGTGACGTTCACCGGGGAGTCCGCCACCGGCTGGCAGACGGCCACGTTCGCCAGTCCCATCCCGATCAGCGCCGACACCACGTACGTCGCCTCGTACTACGCACCCAACGGCAGGTACGGCTACGACGAGGGTGCCTTCGCCGACGCCGGGGTCGACAACGAACCCCTGCACGCGCTGCGCGACGGCGCCGACGGGGCCAACGGCGTCTACCGGTACGGCACGGGCGGCGGCTTCCCCACCAACTCGTGGCAGGCGTCCAACTACTGGGTCGACGTGGTGTACACCACCTCCGCGGCCGACACCACGGCGCCGACTGTCACCGGCACCAGCCCGGCCGCGGGCGCGACCGGCGTGCTCGCCACGACGGCGGTCAGCGCCACGCTCAGCGAGGCGGTGCAGGCCGGCACCGCGGCCGTCGCCGTGACGGCGAGCGCCGGCGCGGTGGCCGGAGCGACCGCGTACGACGCTGCCACCCGCACGGTGACCTTCAGTCCGGCGAGCGCGCTGGCCGCGTCGACGGCGTACACCGCCACTGTCAGCGGCGCGCGAGATACCGCCGGCAACACGATGAACCCGTTCCCCTGGTCGTTCACCACCGCGGCGGCCGGCGGATCCGGCTGCCCGTGCACGATCTGGCCGGCCACCGCCGCGCCGGCCACCGCCTCGGTCAACGACGACTCCGCGGTCGAGGTCGGGGTGCGCTTCCGCACCAGCACGGCGGGATACATCAGCGGCCTGCGGTTCTATAAGGGGGCGAGCAACACCGGTACGCACACCGGGTCGCTCTGGACGAACACCGGCACCCGGCTGGCGACCGTGACGTTCACCGGCGAGAGCGGCTCCGGCTGGCAGGCCGCGACGCTGCCCAGCCCGGTCGCCGTGGCGGCGAACACCACCTACGTGGCGTCGTACCACACCGACGCCGGCTTCTACTCACTCACCGGCAACGGCCTCGCCTCGGCCGTCTCCCGCGGCCCGCTGACCGCCCTGGCCAACGGCGCGAACGGCGCCAACGGCGTCTACCGGTACGGTGCCAGCGCGTTCCCCACCAACTCGTACCAGGCGAGCAACTACTGGGTCGACGTCGTCTTCGACACCACCGCCACGGACGCCACCGCGCCGACGATCGCCGCCCGGGCCCCGGGGCCCGGGGCGGTCGGCGTGCCGGCCACGGGCGCCGTCAGCGTGACCTTCAGCGAGCCGGTCACCGCGTCCAGCGTCGTGATGACCCTGACCGGCCCGTCCGGCGTGGTCGCCGGCACCACCGGGTACGACGCCGGCAGCAGCACCGTCACGTTCACTCCTGCTGCTGCGCTGGCCACCTCCACCGGCTACACGGTCGCGGTCAGCGGTGCCCGGGACGCCGCCGGTAACGTGATGGCGCCGGCGACGTGGTCGTTCACCACCGCCGCGCCGCCACCGCCGCCGCCGCCGGACCAGGGCCCGGGCGGGCCGGTGCTGGTGGTCAAGTCGGCCGTGACCGGGGCGAGCGGGTTCACCTCGTTCCTCGCGGAGGTGCTGCGGACCGAGGGCATCAACGAGTTCGCCACCGCGGATCTGCCGTCGGTGACCGCGTCGGTGCTCGGCCAGTACGACGTCGTGCTGCTCGGGCCGACCCCGCTCACCGCGGCAGAGGTCGGCATGCTGACCACCTGGGTCAACGGTGGCGGCAACCTCGTCGCGTTCCGGCCCGACAAGCAACTCGCGGGCCTGCTCGGACTGACCTCCACCGCCGGCACGCTGGCCGAGGGTTACCTGAAGGTCGACGTGTCGGCTTCGCCCGGCGCCGGTATCACCGACCAGACGATCCAGTACCACGGCACGGCGGACCGGTACACCCTGGCCGGCGCCCGCGCGGTCGCCACGCTGTATTCCAGCGCCTCGGTGGCCACCGCCAACCCGGCGGTGTCGCTGGCTGAGGTCGGCGCCTCCGGCGGGCAGGCCGCGGCGTTCAGCTTCGACCTGGCCCAGTCGCTGGTGTACACCCGCCAGGGCAACCCGGCCTGGGAGAAGCAGGAGCGCGACGGCAGTTCGCCGATCCGCTCCGGCGACCTGTACTTCGGCGGTTCCAGCAGCGACTGGGTCGACCTCGACAAGGTGGCCATCCCGCAGGCTGACGAGCAGCAGCGCCTGCTGGCCAACCTGATCGGCGCGATGAACCTGGACCGCAAGCCGCTGCCCCGGTTCTGGTACTTCCCGCGCAGCCTCAAGGCGGTCATCGTGGCCACCGGCGACGACCACGCGACCGGCGGAACGGCGGGCCGGTTCGACCAGTACACCGCCAACAGCTCGGCCGGCTGCGTGGTTGACGACTGGCAGTGCCCCCGTTTCACCTCGTACGTGTTCTCGAACACGCCGCTGAGCGACACTCAGGCGTCGGCCTACCAGTCCCGTGGTTTCGAGGTCGGCCTGCACGTCAGCACCAACTGCGGCGACTTCACCAGCGGCTCGCTGGCCACCATCTACACGGACCAGCTCGCCGCCTTCCGGGCGAAGTACGGAAACGTGGCGGCGCCCGGCACGAACCGCACGCACTGCCTGGTCTGGTCGGACTGGTCGACCCAGGCGTCCACCGAGGCGGCCAACGGGATCCGGCTCGACACCAACTACTACTACTGGCCCGGCACCTGGATCGACGACCGGCCGGGCTTCATGACCGGCTCCGGCATGCCGATGCGGTTCTCCGGCGAGACGGGCGGGCTCATCGACGCCTATCAGGCGGCCACCCAGATGACCGACGAGTCCGGCCAGAGCTATCCGTTCACGCCGGACGCGTTGCTGGACGCGGCGTTGGGCCCGGAGGGCCGGTACGGCGCCTTCACGGTCAACATGCATACCGACGAGGCCACCACGTACGACAGTGACCAGGTGCTGGCCTCGGCGCAGAGCCGCGGTGTGCCGGTGGTGAGCGCCCGGCAGATGCTTACCTGGCTGGACGGGCGTAACGCCTCGTCGTACACCGGTATCTCGTGGTCGGCGGACACCCTGTCGTTCACCGTCAACGTGGGCAGCGGTGCCAACGGGCTGACCGGCATGGTGCCGACGCTCGGCCCCGCCGGCCGCACGCTGTCGACGCTGACCCGCGCCGGCACCGCGGTGCCGTTCACCCGGACCACCATCAAGGGCGTCGAGTACGCGATGTTCACGGCCGCGCCGGGGGAGTACGCGGCAGAGTACAGCGTGTCCGCGGCCGCGCCGACGGTCGAGGCCGCCACCCTGGTGGCCGACAGCAGCACGGCGAGCGTCACCGTGACGGGCAGCCTCGCCGGCCGCACCGAGATCGAGTTCGGCACCCAGGCCGACGAACTGACCGGTCGGGTGGTCGACGGCACGCGGGCCGGCAAGCGCACCGTCCGGCTCGGCGGGCTCGCCTCCGGCACCGCCTACTGGTACCGGGTCCGGGTGACCGCACCTGGCGGCCGGACCACGGTCTCGAAGGTGCAGCAGTTCGTCACCCCGGCCACCGACCGTCGAGCGGCCGGCGTGTCGGCGGTCTCCGTGCTGCCGCGGCCGGACGGCACCGTGTCGGTCGGCTGGCGCACCGACGAGTCGGCCGCCGCGACGCTGCTGATCGGCGCGACCCCGGAGGCCCTCGACGAGTGGCAGGGCGACCGAGGCGGCCGGCGGCACAGCGTCGTGGTGACCCGGCTGGCGCCGCAGAAGACCTACCACTACCGGGTCCGCAGCGTCGACGCGGCAGGCAACACGACGGTGTGGCCGGCCCTGGGCCGGCCGCCGGCGACCTTCGTCTCCGCGGCGTCCGGGGTAGCAGATTTCACCGGCCCGCAGCTGCGCACCGGCACGGCGCAACGCACCACGGTCACCGACGGCGGGGTACGGCTGTCCTCCGGCGCCCGCACCGGCAGCCAACTCTCGCGGGTGCTCGACGCCGGGCAGATGGTCACCTGGGACCGGCTGACCTACCAGGCCGAGGTGCCCGCCGGTGCCGCTCTGCGGCTGTTCGTCCGTACGGGCAGCACCGCGGCTCCGGACGCCACCTGGACCGACTGGACCAGGGTGGGCCAGGGCGGCCGGGTGTCGGCGGGCTCGCGCTACGCGCAGTACCGGGTGGAGCTGACCCGGTCTCGCGGTGGGAGCAGCCCGGTCCTGAGCGGGGTCGGCATCACCTCCGACGCGGCGCCGATGGAGACCCCGGGCGAGGGCTGAGCCCAAGCTTCGCCAAGCGATCGGAGCCGCCGGCCCGCCATACGAGGTGGGCCGGCGGCTCCGGCCGGATCAGCGGCTCGCTATCGCCGAATTTCAAGTCCGTGGCCCGCCCTAGTTGATCTTTTTCGGGAAGATTCGATTCGGTACGGGGCGGCGGGATTCGGGGCCGGGGGTACCTTCGCTCCGCTGCCTGCTCGGTGTGGTCGGGACCCCGTTCCGGGTTTGGGGGCAGCGGTGGGGTTGCGCGCAACGACCTGGGTCCGCAACTGCGTTGACGGCAGCAGCCATACGCCATGCAGCCTTACGGTAACGGCCTGGGGGTGTTCTCGCGCGGCTTGCAGGTCGTGAAGGGGTGGCTCGAGGTAGTGCCGTGCGGGGGATCGAAGGAACACGATGTTGGCGTTGCCCCAGGTCCGCGACGACATCGAAGTCCGTCGGTCGGGTCTGCGCTTGACTGACGTGTACTCCATCGCATGGGACAACAACGCTTCCGCCGCCCCGCGTCGCTGATCACTGGGGGATGCCAGTGGAGCACGACCGCAGAGGGCGCGCTCCACTTCATGAGTCGGCAGTGACGGTCAGGTGGAGACGAGGCGACGCACGACGTAGTTCTTGCTGTAGACCTTCTGCTCCTGGACGGTTCGCCGGCGCGGCGAGGGAGGCCCACATGTAGCCGTGGATGCGACGTGGGTGCCGGAGGAGCCGGAGCGGAAGATGAGCAGGTCGCCTGTCTTCTTGTTGCTCTTGTTGACGGCCTTGCCGGACTTCTGCTGCTTGAGCAACTGACCTTGGACGCACAGAATCGAAAGAGGTGCATCTGAACGTCGACGGCCGTTACTCGGAAAGCCTTTGGTGCCCGGTTGACGTGTAGGTCACTTCTGTGGAGTGGCCGGGACGGTCACTGTGGTCTTCACCGTGGCCTGGTCGAGCTCGGTGGTCCGGATGGTGAAGGTGATCTCGTAGGTGCCGGGTAGGGGGAAGGTCAGCGATCCCAGTGCGTCGTTGCGGGCCGGCAGCGGCGCTATCGGTTCGGTGACGGGTTCCAGGTCCTGCCCGACGTGCCGGGTGGTCACCGTCCATTCCTTCGCGGGCAGCGGTTTGCCCTCCGGCGTGTACGTCTGCCCATGCACCGTGTTCCACTCGCCCAGTTCGACCGGGTAGATGTTGAACTGCAGGGTGTAAAGCTTCGAGGTCAGGGTTTGCGAAACGCCGTCCTCGACCGGTGGGGTCTTCCTCGTCTCGGCGCTGCGTCCCGGCGTGACCTGCACCAGCACCGCGCTCATCGCCAGGATGGCCGTAGTGGCGGCGATCTCAACGCCGACCGTACGCCGTAGCTGCGCCGGCCCTTGCGACGACACCTGGTGGCGCTGCACCAGCTTGCGGGCGAACGCGGCCGTGGCCAGCACCGTGGCCAGCACCGCCACCTTCGCCAAGAGTAGTTGGCCGTATCCGGTCTGCCACAGTGCGGGCACGGAGCCGACCTGGACCACCGACTGCACGACGCCCGCGCTGACCAGCCAGACCACGGCCAGCGTGGCCCACCGTGACCAGACCGGCAAAATCACGCGCAGCACCCGGGAGTTCGCACGCCGTAGCAAGAACGCGGACAGTGTGACCAGCCCGCCGAGCCAGACGGCCATCGCGGCCATGTGCACCACGTCGGCCGCCACCAGCGCCCCCGCCAGTGGTGAGACCACCGCGTGCCCGGTCAGCGGCCAGGTGGTCAGGCCGGCAGCGCCCAGGCCGAGCAGCGGGATCGTTCGGACCCAGCCGGAGGTGCCGCGCAGCACCGGCGTGATCAGCCCGGCGATCAAGGCCAGAACGGCGAGCCTGGCGGTCAGCGTGATCCCGAACCGGCTGGCCAGCACGTCGCTGAGCTCAGGGAGGGAAACATCCCAGAGGGGTGCGCCGCTGCCGTATGGTGCCTGACTCCAGAGCGTGCCCATCGTGGCGACAACGGTGAGCGCCAGTCCGGCCCGGACGAGGCGGATCGGCCCGCGTCGGCTCATCCGCCGGGGCCACAACAGGGCGAGGAACAGCGTCGGGCCCACGATCAGCGTCAGTCCCGCGTACCCGAGGAACTTGAACGTGGACACCGCAGCCGTGACCGTGGGGTGCACCTTGCTCGGATCGGCCTCCGCCGGCCGCGCGGACGGCGCACCGACCGAGAAGATCAGCGCGTTGCCGATCGGATGGCTGTCCCCAGAGACCATCCGGTAGCTGACCAGATAGGTACCGAGCGCCTGGTCGGCGCGCCGCACCCTGATGGTCAGCACGTTGCCGCGGACAGCAACCGACTCGGTGATCCGTTTGCCGTCCGGCGCGACCACCTGGATCCGGCCTGGCACCGCGGACACCGTCTCGTTGAAGGTCAACGTGATCTGCTCGGGCGACTGGCCCAGCACGCTGCCCGCCTCGGGCGTCGAGCTGACCAGCCCGGCGTGCGCGCTGGCCGGAACGGCCGGCAGCACCGTCACCCCGAGCCCGACGGCCGTCAGCACGAGGGCACGCAGAAACACTGTGATCCTTCTTCTCACGTCAGGTAGTTCGGACAGCGCCTGCGAATGGTTCAACGGCTTACCGATTGTGTGCCCCGGCCCGCGCACGTCATCGCGACGGTGGACGTGCCCGACCGCTGGGCCCGCGAGGCACCTCGCCGGCGCCGCGTCCAGCCGAATCCTGCCCCCGGCCGACGGCACATACGCGAAGTGACAGGCACCCGGTGGCTGCCCGGCTTGCTGCAGGGCGCTCGACGTCGGCGAGAAATATGGTGTGAGGCGGGCCGCGCACCCCCTGGCCAGTAATGGACGCGCCTGCCGGTCTCGTACCCACTGGGTGAGTGACCGTGATGCGGTTAGCCTGGGGGTCGGGCGGCGAGCGCCGGATGCCCATTGGGAGGAGACTCGTGACAACGCCAGCCTGGGGCGAGGTCGGCGGTCCGCCGCCGAATGACGACTTCCGTGCCGCGATCGGGAATGTGCCGGGTGTCAGTAAGACCTTGCACGGCAAGGCTCTGGAGTGCTCGGCAGGTCGACGGCACCACGTTCGCGCCGTAGGCGCAGTTCGAGGTCGTCGTGCAAGTCCCGATCGCGTTGGAGAGCGGGTATCTGTCTCCCGCGGCGCAGCCCGGCCGGATTGTGACCCGGATCGCGATGAGCATGCCGTGTCCATGCACGGACAGGTTCATGCTGAACGGTCAGGGAGCGCCCCGTCGCAGGGCTTGGCCTACCGCGCGGCGATGGCCGAGACCGTGGCGGGTATGTGATGACGAAGGTTGCTCCCATGATCGGTCGGCGACGACTGGGACTGGTGGCCGCGGCGGCGGCACTGCTCGCTGCGGCGCCCCTGGATCTGATCTTCGACACCTACACGTGGCTGGTCCAGTCCTTGATCGTGGTCGCTCTGGTGGCCGGCACGGCGGTGCTGACCCGGACCGTTCGGTTCCCGACGTGGGCGCAGAGCCTGGGCATGATCGTGGCGCTGATGCTTGTGCTGACCTGGATGTACCCCAGCGGCAAGGAATTGCTGTCGCTTGTTCCGGGGCCGTCCACCTTCACGCACTTCGGTGAGCTTTTCGCCCAGGCGGGCGACGACGCCCGCTCGTACGGCGTACCGGTGCCGGACCGCGAGGGCCTGCTCTTTGCCGCTGTGCTCGGCATCGGCGCGGTAGCCATCGCGGTGGACCTGCTCACCGTGGTCGCACGCCGCCCCGCGCTGGCGGGCCTGCCGATGCTGGCGATCTACTCGGTCCCCGTCGCGGTGTCCGTGGACAGCGTCCCGGTTCTGCCGTTCGTCGTGGGTGCGACCGGCTTTCTGTGGCTGTTGGTCGCCGACAACGTCGACCGGGTGCGCCGCTTCGGGCGCCGGTTCACCGGCGACGGCCGCGGCGTCGACGTCTGGGAGCCGTCCCCGCTGGCCGCCGCCGGCCGGCGCCTCGCCGTGATCGGCGTCGCCGCCGCCGTGCTGCTTCCCCTGATCATCCCGGGGTTGAACACGGGCGGGCTGAATCAGCTGACCCAGGCCGGCAGCGGCGGCAACGGCAGCGGCGGCGGCACCGGGCGAATCAACCTGTTCGCCGCGCTCAGCGGCCAACTCAACCAGACGACGACGACCGCCTACGTCAAGGTCAAGACGAACGAGCCGGACCCGTTCTATCTTCGGTTCGGCGTCGCGGACGTGCTCACCGACCAAGGCTTCAGCAGCCGGGCGCCGTCCGGCCGGCCGTTGTCGCGTGGGCTCGACAACCCGAGCCAAAGCGACGGCGTCGACTACCGGCAGTACCGCGCCGAGGTGGAGATCACCGAGGACTTCGGCCAGAAACTGGCACCGATCTATTCCAACATCGTCGGCGTGAACGGCCTCGACGCCGCCTGGTCGTACGACCCGGACACGCAGGTCGTCTTCTCGAACCGGACAACCACCAAGGGTAAGAAGTACTCGTTCGACTACCTTCGGGCGAAGTACACGCCGGCCCAGCTGCGCACAGCGCAGCCGCTGGCACGTACCGAGCCGTTGCGTGCCCAGTTCACGACGGTCCCGGACGATCCCAAAATCAAAACCCTGGTGCGCGGCCTGGTCGAGAACGAGCGTACCGACTACGACAGGGTGTCGGCGATCTACCGATACTTCTCGCGCGACAACGGCTTCACCTACAGCCTGCGCACCGCGGATCCGCAGGTCGGGGCATCGGCGATCGCGGCATTCCTGGAGGGCAAGGCGGGCTACTGCCAGCAGTACGCGGCGGCGATGGCGTGGATGGTGCGCGAGGCCGGGATCCCGGCCCGGGTGGCGTTCGGCTTCACCCGAGGCAGCACCCGCGACGGAGACGCCTACGTGCTGACGAACCGCAACGCCCATGCCTGGACCGAGGTGTACCTGGACGGCTTCGGGTGGGTGCCGTTCGACGCGACCCCGGCGGCGGCTGTGGCGGGATCGAGCCGCTCCGACTGGGCGCCGGACACCGACCGAGCCGAGGCTCCGGACGCGACCGCATCGCCGGGGACGGCGCCGGACGCGGCGGCGTCGACCGGCCCCAGCACCGCGAGCCGCCCCGACCGCGACCTCGACAACGGTGCGCTCGGCTCCCAGGCGGCAGCAACACCGGGCACCACCTCGTCGACCGGCCTGTTCGTGGCAGGCATCGCGGCGCTGATCGCCCTGCTGGCCGTCCCGGCGCTGCGCCGGGCGCTGGTTCGCCGCCGCCGATACGCGGCAACGGTGCCCAAGGCAGCCGCGGTCGATTCGGCCGATGACGCGCGACCGCAGGGCCGGGACGTCGTGGTGATGACCGAGCAGGTCCAGGCCCGGGAGGATGCGCACGCGGCCTGGGACGAACTGGTCGACACGATGATCGACTACCGGGTGCCGGTGGACCCGACGGAAACACCGAGACACACCGCCCAGCGCCTGATCCGCGAGGCGAATCTGCAAGAGGCGCCGGCCGAGTCGGCGCACCTGCTGGGCCGCGCCGAGGAACGCGCCCGCTACGCCCGCCAGCCGTTACAAGGAGGGGAACTCACAATAGCGCTGGGCCGGGTACGCAAGGGCCTGGCCCAGACAGCGACCAAGCGTACGCGGCTGACAGCGGTGCTGCTGCCACCGTCAGTGCTGATGCGCTGGCGCATGGGCATAGGTGACGTCTCGGCTCGCTGGATGGACGCCTTCAGCCACGCCCGCGACCTGGCAGCCCGCTTCAGCCCGCGCCGCCTCCTGCCACGCCGCGCCCGCTGACAGCCGTTCACGACGCCCGTGCCGGCCTCTCCCAGGCGTGGCACCGCCATATTGCACGCTCGCCCCGCCACGACGGTGGGGAGGCCGACCGGAGGCATGCGCGAGAAGCCGCGCAGCCGCGAAAGCACGGGTCACCGGAAGCGACGGCGGTGATCCCGGCCACGTGCACGATCGGCGGCAGGCGGTGTTGATCGCCGTGCGAACGTGGACGGCCCGAAGGAGACGGTCGCTGAAACCATCCGCCGACGGCACACCGCGATGGGTCCTGCACTGTCAGCGAGCAAGATCCGACCTGCCTCCGCAAGAGTTCGACTCGGGAGCAGAACCGGGATGTGAGTGACATTCAGGACCTTGTCAGGTTCTTCCCGCAGGATGTTGTTCGCCGACTGGGATCAAGGCGTGCTGCGGTAAGCGTCTCGGCTAGGTGAGGAAACGAAGGCGTCGAGGTAAGGAGATGAACTTGTCAAGGGGTATGCGTCGACGCCGAAGCCCGCGGTGGGCTCGGTGGTGCGTCGCTCTGGGTTCTGCTCTGCTGGTCGGTAGTGGTGGCTCGCTGATCGCGGTGCAAGCCACGCTCGCCGCAGCCACCAGTTCGGTCACCCAGCAGGACCTGCTCGGCTCGGCGAAACTCCCAGGAAAGAAACGTGCCACGCTGACCGGCGCGAAGAACATCCTGCTCGTCGGCATCGACGCTCGCAAGAATCAAGCATCCGGTACGCCGATCCGCTCCGATTCGATTATTCTTCTGCACATCTCGGCCGACCTTCGGCAGGGATACCTGATCTCTCTGCCCCGCGACAGCTATGTGAGCATCCCGGCGTACGACAACGGCAAGATGTCGTGGGCCGGCGGCAAGAGCAAGATCAACGCCGCGTTCGCGTACGGCAGTCGCGGCCTGAACGGGCCCGAGGCGTTGTCACGCGGCTTCGAGCTGCTCACCGTGACCGTCAAGAAGGTCACGGGCATCACACCAGATGCCGGCGCGATCATCGATTTCCAGGGCTTCCGCAAGGTCGTCGAGGTCCTCGGCAGGGTATGCATGTACGTCGACGAGGACACCACATCCATCCATATCGGACGCGACCGCAGCGGCAAACCCGCCG
>NZ_QHHV01000112.1:0-42358 GCF_003947245.1 Actinoplanes sp. ATCC 53533
GTCTGCTGGCCGCCGCGGAGCGGCTGTTCGCCGAGCACGGCGTCGGTGCAGTTTCGCTGCGAGCGGTGATGCAGCAGGCCGGCACGAATGTCGCCGCGGTCCACTACCACTTCGGTTCCAAGCAGGCCCTGCTCGCCGCCGTGGTGCGCAGCCGGATCGACCAGGTGACCGCCGAGCGAGACACGATCGTCAAGGGCCTCGCCGACGCCGACGTGATCGGATTCCACGACCTGGCCGGCGCGCTGGTGCGGCCGGTCGTCGTCGTGCTGGAATCGGGGGGCGAGCACTGGCTGCGGCTGCTCGGCGGTCTGCTCCGCAGCGGGCCCGGCGGCCTCGCGGAGATCTCCACGACGTTCCTCGACCGCAACGCCGAGTTCGTTCGCCTGCTCGGCCGGCTGACACCCGGCACGGCACCGCGGACGCTCGGGTTCCGCCTGACTCAGGCCATGAGCATCACCCTCGACGTGCTCGGCGACGTGGAGCGCACCCGCGCCCTGATGTCCGCCGACAACGACAAGTGGTCACGGCAGGACATCGTCGACGATCTTCTCGACGTCGTGACCGCGATCCTTGCCGGCCCGCCGGCGTCCGGGAGCACCCCCACCACGGCGAAATGAGCAGAGAGTGGGCATCAACCAGCGATCCCAGGTCGCCATGACCTCCGACGAAGCGACCGCCTTCCTGACCGGCCAGCGCACTGCCACGCTGGTCACCCTCGGCCCGACCGGCCATCCCCACGCGGTCGCGATGTGGTTCGCCTGCTTCGACGGCACCATCTGGTTCGAAACCAAGGCCAAGGCGCAGAAGGCGCGCAACCTCCGCCGCGACCCGAGGGCCACCGTGCTCGTCGAGGACGGCCTCACCTACGACGCCCTACGCGGCGTCTCGCTCGAAGGCCACGCCACCATCGTCGATGACCCGGCGGCGCTGTGGCAGGTCGGCGTGAACATCTGGGAGCGCTATCACGGCCCGTACAACGACGAGGTCCGCCCGCTGGTGGAGTTCATGCTGCACAAGCGCGTCGCCGTACGCCTCGACGTGGAACGCACCCGGTCCTGGGATCACCGGAAACTGGGCCTCGGTCCGCTGCCGCTCGGCGGCACGACCGCACCGTCCACGCTCTAGAAAAGTCTGCTTCCGGCCGTGGACGCGAGTTCGGCCGTCAAGGTCTGAGCGCAACGAATGATCGCGGAACGCGGGCCGTCCGCGTCGCGGCGCCGCAGGCAGTTCACGGTGCGGGTGGACGGCGCGGGGAGTGCGGCTTGCACCGTCGCCGGATATCGCCGGACAACGCTCGCCGGCAGGAACGCCACGCCGTGTGCGAGGGCGACGAGTTCGGCGAGCATGTCCAGCCCGTCGAACTCCCACCGCGTCCGTGGGCTCAGGCCGCGGCGTGCCAGCCAGCCGTCCGCGAACTCCCGGGAGTAGTTCCCCTCAGTCGCGCACAGCAGCGGCACGTGGGGAAGGCACTCACTCAGCATCGACAGCCAGTCATCGCCGGCGCCGGCGACGACATCACGGTGGGCGGCGAGCACGATCGGCTCGGCGAAGCAGGACTCGGAACTCAGCCGGGCGTCCACGACGGCCGGCCTCGTTCCCCAGTCGTCGACCACGGCGATGCCGACGACGCCTTCGATCAGACTGCGTTCCGCACGCGGGGCGGAAGACTGCACCAGGGCGATGTCCAGGAGAGGTTCCTCCCGGCGCAGGCGGGCCAGGGCGGCGGCGACCGCCGGCGCGACCGACGGGATCGCCGCGACAACCACCCGTCCGCTGATCCTGCCCACCGCGGCGGCCGCCCGTGCCCGCGCGCTGTCCAGCATCTGCAGCACATCGCCTGCGGCGCTGAGGAACTCCGTGCCCGCCGCGTTGACGATCGCGCTCCGCGGCCCCCGATCGACCAGGGTGACACCCGTGTCGCGCTCCAGACCCGCCAGTTGCTGTGACACCGCGGATGCCGTGTATCCCAGCGCCGTCGCCGCGCCCGCGATCGTGCCGTACCGGCGCAAAGCCTGAAGAGCGACCAGCCCACGAAGGGCTCACCCATGATGCCGACATCCCGCTCATCGCCGCATGCACCGAACTGCCGATCGCGCTCGACGCGGTCACCCCCGCCCCGGTGCCACACATCTCCAGCATCGACGCGCTCGTGGAACACACCATCACCCCCATGGCAATCCACGGAGAGCAAGACAGAGTGCACAGACGCCAACCGGTCGGCGCGCTGTTCTCCCAGGGTGGGAGGTTCTGATGGGTCTACCCAGACAATCCGCGCCTGGTCGATCAGGCGCGGAGGCCGTCGTTGAGCGCCGCGGCACTTTCCCACGGCGAGGTATACGACGCGGACGGCGTGCCGGCGCGGGCCAGGTCGTCGGCCTGCCCGGGTGCTGCCCAGCCGACCCCGGCCGTCGACACGATCACGCTGAACACGACGGTCCGGAGGAGCGTCTTCACTAAGAGTCTCACGGGCATCCTCCAAGGCCTAGCCCGAAATCGTTTTCAAGATCAGCCTCTCATCATTGATCGAATCGGTTCGATGTGTCAACAGCCGTGGCCGGTTGTCAGTTCACGGCATCTGAGTCCAACTCCCCGCGCACAGCCAGGCGGATCTGGCGGTTCCTGCTTGTGCCTAGGGTCGTCGGCATTGACCGGCAGCCCGTGGCGTCTCTACCCTGTAGCCGAATCGGTTCGATCGAGGAATGCCGATGGTTTCGGCGTATGTTTCGGCCTTCCCCGAGGCAAGCCATCAGCCTGAAGGCCGTCTCATGCGGCCGGAACCCTCGGCCGATCCCGCCTCCCGGCGGGCGGCCTGACTGGTCCGCCAACTTGGAGGTTGGGATGAAAGAACTGAGCATCAAGGCGCCTGAGCGCAGACCTGGACGCCGGTGGTCGGCATCGTTGTCGGCTGTCGCGGTTGGCGTGTCGCTGGTCGTCATGGCGCCCGCCACGCCTGCGTTGGCGGCGCAGGACACCGTGTCGGTGAACTTCGCCAGCACCTCGGGTGCGCCGACCTACCGGGCGTCGGGCATCATCTACGGCCTGACCGAGGACGGTTCCGGGCCGCCGGACCGCTTCATCACCGACATCAAGCTGCGGTTCGTCCGGGCCGGCGGGGCCCAACTTGACATCCCGGGCGGCTGGGTAGCAGGCCGCTACGACCGCAGGTGGCGGTCCACCCTGGCGCAGTACCGGCGGACCGTCGCGCTGGGCGGCACGTTCGTCATCCTGCCGCACGACCTGTGGGGAGCCGACGGCACGACCAGTCCCACGTTCCCCGGCGACAACGGTGACTGGTCCAATTTCGACCGGTTCCTCGAACGGCTGATCGCCGACGCGCAGGCCAGCGGGATGAACCCGCAGTGGGACATCTGGAACGAGCCGGACTGGGGATCGTTCTGGGGCCGCAGCCAGGACCAGTACCTGCAGATGTGGCGCCGGGCCTTCCAGCGCATCCGGGCCGCGTTCCCGAACGCGGTCATCGTGGGGCCGAGCACGGCGTACCAGCCGGCCCCGGACAACGGCTGGTGGGCGCGGTTCCTAGACTTCGCCAAGGCCAACAACGTGGTCCCGGACGTCATCAGCTGGCACTCGCTCAACACCGGCGTCGACCCAGCCATCAACAAGACCTACGCCGACCAACTGTTGTCATCGCGTGGTCTGGCACTGCGGCAGTACCAGATCAACGAGTACGGCACCCCCGAGGAACAGACCCCCGGCCGCTCCGCCTGGTACATCGCCCGGATGGAACGTGCCGGCATCGACGGGCTACGCGCCAACTGGGGCTCCCAGCAGGGCCTGCACGACAACCTCGCCTCGCTGTTGGTCCGCAACGGATCCGGTTACCAGCCGCGTGGCGACTGGTTTGCCTACCAGTCCTACGCCGCCATGACCGGCACCACCGTGGCCGTCACCCGGGGCAACCTCATCGACGGGTACGCCACCAAGGACAACGGCCGGGCCGCGGTGCTGCTCGGCAACCACGGTGTCACCGGGGACATCACCGTCAACCTCAACCGGCTCGACACCACCGGCCTGGTGGCCGGCGGCGCGATCCGGGCAGTGCTCGAGCGCGTCCCGCAGGGTAACGGCGGTGCATCGTCCGGCCGGGTTGTGGTGTCGGACCGGAGCATCGCGGTGAGCAACAACGCCGCCAGCCTCACCGTGCCGTGGAGCAACGCCGACGACGCCTATGCCCTGACCCTCTACCCGGCGACCGGCGGACCCGACCCCAACCCGCCCGGCCCGCGGACCTTCACCTCGACCGCCGTGAACCAGAACGGCGGCAACTGCATGGACGTGCCGGCTGGCGGGACGGAGGACGGCGTCAAGCTGATCCAGTGGACGTGTAACGGCGGCGGCAACCAGTCCTTCGCCTTCATCCCCGTCGCCGGGACCAGCGGCCAATACACGATCGGCACGGCCGCCGGTAAGTGCGTGGACGTCTCCGAGATCTCGACCGCCGACAACGCCGCCATCCACCAATGGACCTGCCACGGCGGCGACAACCAGAAGTGGCAGCTCACCCCGGTGAGCATCGCCGGGACCGACAAGACCTTCACCCTCATGGCGGTGCACTCCGGAAAGTGCATCGTGCCGGCGGGCGGTTCATCGGCGTCCAACACCGGACTCGTCCAGTTGCCCTGCACCTCGGCCAGGTCCATGGTGTGGCGGCTGCCGAACTACTGAGTACTGACCCGTAGTGGGCGCCGGGCCAATCGCGGGCCCGGCGCCCAAGTCGCCGCTAGCACTGCCGGGACGTGGTGGTGCGTTTCGCGCCGCTCGTCCATCGTCCGGCGAGCGGCCGCCATCGGCGAACGGAGAGCGAAACTCGTCGGCCTGCATGCCGACTTTTGCGCGATTGCCGACCTTGACGATGCGTACCTCGCCGAGACGTCCTGCCAGAACAGCGTTCAGGCGGCCAGCGCCTTGGCGACGGTTTCACGGACGGCTGGAGCGATCTCAGCCGCCCAACTGCCGAGAGTGGTCAGGTCCTGCGTGGCGCCGCCGGGTTCGATGAACATGAAGCCGGACGCGTCGTGCTCCAGCACAGCCCCGGTCAACTCCTCGATCCACTGCGCCACCGACCCGCCGATCCAACGGCCGTGGTTCGCGGCCCGCCAGTCGCGTTGCGGGAAATGCGGGCCGCTAGCGGTGGAATTCAGGTCGCCGCCGCCGATGAACGGGAGCGGGTCTCTGCCGTAGCGGTCGAGCAGCTTCGCCTCGTCCAGGCGTGCGACGGCGCTGCGGGCGTTGAAGTGGGCAACCCACGCGCCGAACTCAGCGCCGGTCGTGTTGGCCCGGAACCGTCCGACATTGCTTTGGTCGGCGAAGACGTCGGGGTCGTGTGGGTCGTCACCGGGCCAGTTCAGGTTCGTCACCAGGTCGGTGTTGTAGAAGATCGCGGGTGGGATGGGGCCTTGCTGGCTGGTGCCGAGCAGCCCGGCGTAGGGGGCGCCGAGAACCTCGGTGAGGGCTCTCTCGGCCAAGCGTAACCCTTGGTGCTGGTGTCGGCGGTAGTGCTTGGCCTCGCAGAACAGGATGACCGCGGGCGGGGTGTCAAGGCCGGTGAAGGTCTGTTTCAGGGGTTGCATGTCGAACGTGCCGTCGTGGTAGCCGCCAGCCTCGTGGTTGATGGTCGCGATGACCAGGTTCGGCATCAGCGGGTCCTTTCGTGAGTCGTGGATGAGCAGCGCCGGCGCGGGGTCGGCTCGGGCGGGCTGGCGGGGGTGTGGCTCGGTCAGTCACCGCTACGGGGGCGACCGGTTGGGCGGGACGCCGGGTGTCGTGCGACTCGACATCAGCGCTGCGTTTCTGTGGTTGCGTCACCGCGATTCCCGCGGGCAGTCGTGGACTCGGGCGGCGAGATAGCCACGATCAGGGTTGATGAGGTCGGGCTGCAGGAGCCCGCCCGGCAGCGGCGCCAGCGGGACCGCGTGGTCAGACGCCCTTGAGCCGTGCGGCCGCGACCCGCACGCGGAACATCCGACGCGCAAGGCGGTGAACCCTGCCACGAGCGCCTCGGTCACGGCATGGTCGCGGCCCAGCGCGTCCGACGACCATTCGCAGATGTGGGTGAGCAGGTGCAGACCGTGGTCGCGGTCGATGTCCCGGCAGACGGCGACCGCGAGCCCGGCTCTGGCGTAGACGGTTGGCAGAGCGTCGCCGGCCCAGTCGCCGGCGGCCGTCAGCTGGTGCAGGTACTCGTTGTAGGCGTCCACGGCCGGCCCGCCGGTGTACAGCGTGATGTCAGCGGCGACCCCCTGTGCGCACAGCCTGCGCCGATCGTCGACTGGGTGCAGCGTTTCCGCGGCGTGCACCGCATGCCCGGCCGTCTCCAGCGCCGCAGCGGCATCCCGGTAGCGTAGGAACGCCTCTGCGAGCAGGATCATCAGGTCGACGCCATGGGCGGCCATGGTTGACCCGCGGGCACCCAGCAGGTTTTGCAGCAGCCGCGCGGCCGAGACTGGCATCGTCGACACCGCGGCCCGCAGCGCGGGAAGGTCCCTGGCGTACCGATCGTCGGCGTTGCGGTCGGCGGCGGGGTTGTCGCGGTGGCAGGTGTCGGGACGTCCGGACACTGTAGCGGCAGGCCGGTGGTGTCGACCCGTCATGACGGCCACCCGACCGGCGGGCCTGGCAGCCAACGGCGGCGGACCTCCATCAGGGCGCCCGGCAACCCGCGCGGACATCCGGCCGGTGTGGCTCGGTCGGCCGGCCACGAGTCAGCTGCGAGCCGGCGGATGTTGGCAGCCCGCGTAAGCCAGCGGCGGCGCCTGATCGGAGGCACGTTGGGGGTCAGGTCCGGCAGCCGCCGGGTCTCCTCGTGGCTGGCCCCGGACGGCCCCGCTGGCGGTGGGAACGCGCCCGCGCTGTGCTCCGGCAGCGCGGTCGGGTACGGCGTGATGTGCTCCGGTGGGTTCGTGGCCTGTTCGCCCCGGTCGTGGCGGAGCTTGAGGTCTGCTGCTGTCTCGGCGCGCGTCATCGCAGCACCTCCGCTCGGCAGGACACGGTTACGGTGGCACAGCGGTGGCGGGCGAGGACCCGGCTCGCGGCGGTGGAGGAGGCGCAGACAGCGGTCAGGTGCACGGTGCGCAAACGCCGGTCGACCGCGAACCCGGTCGTCGAGGGTTCATGCGTGGTCATCGGCTGCCCGCCGTGGCCGGGTCGACGATCCTGGCAAGGCCGGCCGGGCCTGTGTGCCGTGGCTGATGGCGTGAGCCGGTAGCGGCAGCAAGATCGGTCCACAGCAGTCGGCGGGGGTCGGTGGTGTCGAACAGCGGCGCCCAGCCTGGTGTGTCGTCGTAGACGACCGGACGCCATTCGGTGACACCGGCAGGGCGCAGGTCGTCCTCGTCGATGCCGGCTTCCAACAGCTGGCGGGCCCAGTCCTGAGCGGTGTTGGCAGCCCATTCGTCGAGGTGACCGTGGTGGTCGAGGTCGACAAGCCGGGCGATGTCGCCGACGGTGGTGACCGCGGCCAACACCCAACAGTCCAGGCTGTAGCTGTAGTGCAAGAAGTAGTCCAGCCAGGTAGGGCGTATCCAGCCGGGAACGTACAGCGGCCGACGGACGGTCGGGGCCGCCGGTATTCCTGGCCGCAGGGTGGCCCGCTTGTCGACGACTCCCGCTATGGGAGGCGGCTCGGGCTGCGGGTACAGGGCGGTGTAGCGGCGCGGCCCTACCACGACGGGGTGCTGCGGCCGCTCGGGCCAGCCTCGGACGTAGTCGCTGACAGTGAGGTCATCGGGCGCCTTGTACCGGGCCGCGGCGCTGAGTTCGACAAGGCGCAGGTCGCCCGGGACCGGTGTGCCGTCCCCGAAATGGGTGTCGCCTTCGACGACAGTCGCGGCGCGATGGTCGCCGTGGTCGGTGATGAACCGCCACAGCGCCGCATTCGTCTCCTGATGCTGCCAGGCGGGCCGGCCGGCAACGGTGATGACCTCGGTGCCGCCGGTGGTGGCTTCCTGACGGTCGCCGAGGACCACGACGATTCGGCACGGTATGCAGACGATCAGCACCCGGCCTGGCAGGACGGGGTCGGGGCTCACCGTTTCGTCTCCTTCGGCTGCAGGGCCGGCACTGCAAGCCAGAAGGGATGAAGAGTCGGGCCGTCGTCCGGCAGGGTGATCTCCTCACCGCAGGGCTGGTATCCCAGCTGGTGCAGCAGATCCCGGACCAGGCCGGGGGTGAGCACGAAACGGGACGTGCCCGGCCGTGTCGTTGTGCTGGCCAGCAGAGTGCCGGCGATGCCCTGCCATTCGCGGCCGGGGACCACGGCCAGCGCCAGTAGACATTCGTGCGGCTCGGGCGGATGGCCGTGCGCGTGCCGGTCGGCGAGCTCCGTCAGCCGCGCGCTGCCGGGGTCGTCGAGCGTGAAGGCGGGAGCTGCCGGGTCGGTCTCGTCCCGCGCGGGGCAGGTCCTCCATAGCGCCGCACCGACCGGCGTGCGGCCTTGGTAGGCGAGCACCACGGAGCCGTTGCCAGCTGTGTCGTCGATCAGCCGGGCGAACACCGTGCGAAGGCCGTTGCCGCGTTCGCCGACGGTCGGAAATAGCCAGCGTGCCAGCGGTGTGCGGATGAACGCTCGGACGAGTATCGGCACGGCGCTGTGAGCCGTTGCGCCGTGGGCGGTGCGAAGGTGCATCCGGAACGCGTTGCTCTGTGGTGCGTCGGTCATGGACGGGTCGTGATTCCTGTCGTGAGCCGGGTCTTCTCGGGCCGGCTCGGCGTTGACAGCGGTCAGCGTGTCGGGCTCGGTCGGCGCGGTCATGAGGCGTCGTCCTGGCGGTGGTGGTCGAGATAGATCCGGTAGGTCAGGACCGGCGGGACCGGGCCGTTGAGCAGGCCCGGGTTGCGCAGGGCGAGCTGTTCGTAGGCGAGGACCGCACCGCTGTGCGGGTCGAGGATGAGCAGGTCCCTGATGGTGCCGCGGTCGCTGTCGGCGCTGACCGCGACGCCGGGCCGGCCTTGGCGGTCGACGGCGGTGCCCCGCCAGATCAGGTGCCGGTCGGCGAGGATCTTGACGATGGCGGCGCGCTGGTCCCGGGACGGGAGGTGCCAGGTGTAGATCTCGGCCGCGGCCCGAATACCGGACTGGCCGCCCTTCGACCGCGGATACACGGTGTTGATCGTGGTGGCCAGGGTGCCGGGGTCGGTGTCTAACGGTCCGGCAAGTGGGGTCGGTAGTTGGCCGGGTGGGTAGGTGTTGCTGCTGGTGGCCGGCGGGGCGGCCGGGTCCTCGCGGCGGATGCTGACGACCCGCGCGGAGCCGTCGTCGCCGGCCCATCGGCGGTCGTCCGACACGGTGATCTGGTTGGTGGCCTGCCCGTCCGGGCCGATAGTGCCGTCGGCGGTCCACCCGCGGACATGGACGTAGTCGTACCGGCCGCAGCGGGCCGGGTCGGCCGGGCCTGAGGTCACCCGTCGCAGGATGTCCCGCAGGTGCGGTCGAGCGGGCGCCGCGCCGCCGGGGTATTGCACGCGGGTGGTGCCGGTGGACGGTCGTGCCGGCGGGGTCCCGGCTGGGGCGATGTCCGGGCGGGGACAAACGAGCGAGGACGGCGGCGCGGAGACGGGCGTGGACAGTGTTCCGGTTGCTGGTATGGCGTCGGTAGCCGCGCAGCCGGGTACGCCGAGTATCAACACGACGGCGGCAGCGGCGCTGGGCTTCGCCCACCGCGCGGGTGGTGGAGCGGGTGCGCCGGCGGGGAGGCTTGGGCCGGTGGTAGGGGCACTGATCGGCGTGGCTGCCGGGTGCTCGGGTTGGCCTTGAGTCCGATGGTGGCTGCTCGGACGGGCGGGGCTCGGGGCGGTCAAGGGGGGGTGTCCTTTTTCTGTTGGGTGGTCACTCAGGGACGGATGTCGGAGGTGGCGTAGTGCTCAGCCGGAACGGAGGCCGCATCGTTGGTGGCCTGCGGTGGTGAGCAGGCGGCGGCGAGTACCGCCCAGCCAGGTGCGGCCCGCAGCGCTTCCAGCTCGGGCGGGTCTTGGTCGTCGCCAGGGTTGGGGTCCGCGCTGGCGGGATGCCAACGGCCGACAGGTGTGATCCCAGGCGGGTGCGGGATCCACCAGGGACCGAGCAGGTCCGGTGCGGTGCTGATGGCCCGCAGCGTCCAGTGCGCACCGGTGGCGCGCTGGTAGTGCGCGGCGGCGGCGCGCAGCGGTGGGCTGATCAGCGGTGGACTACTCGGATGCGAAACCACCAGCACCGAGCCGGCCACCACGTAGTCGCGCAGCACCGCGAGCAGGCGCCCGGCGGCGGGATCGTCGAGGTGGTGCAGGACTGCGGTGAGCAGGACCGCGACCGGCTCGCCCAGGTCGACGACGTCGAGGCGGACGATGTCCGCCATGACCTGATCAGGGTCGCGGAGATCGCCAAGCACGGCGGCGACGTGCAGCCCGGTGGCCGGTGGTGGCCGGTGCTGCAGGTGGGTGATGACGATCGGGTCGTTGTCGACGCAGACCAGCCGGCCGCCACCGAGAGCCGGGTCGGTGGCGAGCAGGTCGTAGGCGGACGCGGCGTTGGGCAGCCCGCACCCCAGGTCGATCCACTGCCGGAACCCGGCGTCGGCCAGCGCGATCATCGCCTGGCGACGAAAGTGCCAGTGCGCGACCGCCCACCAGTACACCCGCGGGTCAGCGGCCTCCAGACGGCTGGCGACCTCGCGATCGGCACTGATGTTGTCGTCCCCGCGGGTGAGCGCGTCGAAGACCCGGGCGTCGGCCGGCCCGGGTTCGGTGCCGGCCGGGTCGACCTGTCCCGCGTTGATGCCCGTGCGGCTCATCAGCGGCTGTCCTCGAGGACCGGACGGACCTGCTGCGGGTCCGCGTCGGTCCCGGACCGGCCGAGACAAGCACAGTGTGGACTGCTCTTAGCGGACACGCGGTTGCCTGCGTGCACGCGAGGACGGGCGATGATCAGCCGTGACTGCCCGGTGTCGGCGGCGGCGTGCACGATCCGCGCCACCTCGGCCACACCACGGTGGAACTTCCTGGCCAGGGTCGATGTTCGCAGGGCAACGCTGCCGGTGCGCACGGCGATGCGCTCGCGGGCGCTGAGCCGTGTTGCGGCATGGCCGAGGTAGTCGTCGTCGACCAGCTCGACGAGCGGGTGGCCGGCCACGGCGGCACGAAGCTCTGCGAAGAACAGGCGGCGTTCGTTGACCGTGTCCGTGCTGGATGCGGCTATGGTGCACACCCTGCGGTGCCCAGCATTGCCACGATGGTCGGTGATGCCGCGGTGGAAGCCGAGCAGCAGCTCGGGCACTGCGGCTCGTGGTGCCGGCAGGGCGGGCAGCCGGCGGAGCATGCGCCTGGCCTGGCGGGGATGCCCGCACACGATCGGCAGGTGCAGCATTGCCAGCACGAGGGCCACGTCCCCACGAGCGGCGCCGGTGGTGTCGTGCCACTGCCTGATGCTGTGGTCGAGCTGGTGCTGGGCCGTCGCGCAGCGGCCCATCTGGTGCAGGACCTGCGCCGCCGAGATCCGGACACGTAGCGCCTCACCGCACATACCGAAGGCGTCGTAGTCGTCGCCGGCTTCCCGGTAGAACGCCGCCAGCTGGGCAGCCTGCCCGCCGGCGCGCAGGATGACGACCAGCCGCCGGGCGGCGTCCACGCTCATCGGGTGGCCCGGTCCGTGTCGGCGGGTGGCGTGCCGGTAGTAGCGCCAGGCCCACGCCCGGGTGGCCGGGTCGAAACCCCGCGGGTCACACCGCACGGCGGTACGTGTGGCACGCACGACCGTCGGCGGGTCCGCGGGCGTATCGCCGGCACACAGCGGTTCCAGCTGCTGGTGAATCAGGGCGCGGGCGCGGACAAATTGGTGGTAGCGCATCAGGCCTTGGACACCGTTGATGACGTCGTGCGGGTCCGGGCTCTCGCGGGACGGCTGCGCGGTGCCGGATGCTCTGCTGGTCTGCGCAGCGCAGCGGGGGGAGAGGTTGGGCAGATCGGCGTGACGCTCGGGCACCGGATCGTCAACGGTGGTGGGCGGTGCCGTGCCGGCAGGGAGGGCTGCCCGCCCGCGAGCAGGGGCCCGGTCGGCGACGCCGGCGACGGCCTCGACAGCCACCGTGATCACGATGATGGTCAGGATCAGGTCGTCCCTCGGGGTGGCAAGCAGCGAAGCGCAGACGCAGACCGTCACGGTCGCTGCGATCGCTGTGACAAGCAGGCCCGGCACCCGCACCGTGGCCCTCTCGAGGTGAGCACCGATCCGTAGCGGGCGTGCTCGGGGGACGTCGATGTCGTTCCGCCGGCGTTGTCCTGCCGGTGTGGCCCAGATGCGGTGGGACGGGGCCGAGCCGCGGGCCGGTATAGCTGCGGGCTCGGCGCGCGTCATCGCTGTGCCCGCGTCGGGTCGGGCACGGTGACGTCGACCCGGCGGTGACGGTTCGGGCCAGTCCCGGCTCGGCTGGCTTGGCGGCCGCGACGCCGGGCGATGAGCGTGACGGTGAGGACGTAGCCGGTGACGCCGGCCAGGTGCACGACGAGGGTCTGCCACGGCGCGCCGGACACGTTGGCTTGGGTGTCGAGGTCGACGTCGGTGAGGGCCAGCACGATGCAGGTAGGGATGGCAAGGGTGGTGTTCCAGGCGACGTGCAAGGCGATGCCGGCTTCGAGGCCGCCGGTGGACACGGCGAGCCAGCCGACGATGATGGCGTAGAGGGTCAGGTCGGCGTATCCCCAGACGGTGCCGTCGAGGCCGTGCAGCACGGCGAAGACGCCGGCTTGGCCGGTGATCGCGGGCCATGGGCTGCGGCTGAAGCCGCCGATCGCTTGGAGGAGCCAGCCGCGGGTGACGTACTCCTCCGCGGCGGACTGCACCACGGTGAGCGCGACGACGACGGGCAGGCAGACAGCCAGGGCGATCAGTGTGCCCGCTGTCACGGATATCACCGGGGTACTGGCGGCTGACGGTGCGGCCGAGTGGGTGGCGATGGTCAGCACGAGCGACCCGATGACGATCACCAGCGTGGCGGGTACGGCGATCAGCAGGCACAGGCCCAACCACCGCCACCGCAGACGGCCGGCGACCGAAGCCAGGGTCCCGGCCGGCCGGGCACCGATCCACCGAGTGATGGCCAGGACCAACGGCAGCGCCAGACAGATCTCCGCGAGGCTCAGGATGAGCGCGGCGAGGGGCGCGTCCAGCAGCTGCGGGCGGGTCGCCTCGACGATCAGCGTCGGTGCGGTGATGACAATGCCCGTACCGGTCAGCACGGCGATCGTGCCCACCACGGGCCGCCACCACCGGGTCGTCCGGCCCATCCGGTGAAACGGTGTCCCTGGCGGAGGCAGGCTCGCTTGCGTGGTGGTCTCGGATGCCAGTGGGGTGGTGCTGAGCACGGGAAGTAACCTCCAAAATGGGGGATCAGCGGGTAGTTGTCCGCACGAGCGGTTCATCGGTTGGCTTGCCGGGCTTGCTGCCCTGGCTCATCGTCTTGTCCTGGTCACCCAGGCCGATACCGGCGATGATCGCCGCGGTCAGGCCTTGGGCGGCCGTCTCAGCCCGTGCCGGGTCTTGCGGGGTCATGCTCACGTCCACGGATACCGTGACGTTGGCTCGGCGAGCGACCACCAGCACCTGATCGGCTGACGAGGTCATGAACGCGTCGTCTGCCGAGCTCATGACCGCGTCATCGCCCAGATCTCGTACCGGCTCAGCGAAGGTCTGCACGGTGCGGTCGGTGGTGTAGCCGCGGATCGCCATGTTTATCGCGCTGAACCCTGCGAAGGCGTCGTGTCGGCGGACCACTGCGGAGAGTCGAATGTAGGGCGCGTCCCGGGCGCGGTGCACCCACCCGCAGTACGAGGACTCGCCGAGCTCGTGCCGGTCTAGCTCGTTGCGGTCCCTGGTGCGGGTGTTCGCCGGCCAGACCCGGTCCAGCCCTGCGGCCTGCAGCGCCGGGCAGGCAGCTGTCACGTGGGAGGCGGTCGGTGTCCACGGCCAGATCACTTCGCGTTCGGCCGCCCGCACTCCGGCGGTGGCCAGCACCGAGGCGACGGCCACCGCGATGACCGCTGCCGGCCGCCGCCGGTCCTGAACGTCCGGTTCGACCACGGCGCCGTATCGGGCGGCCCAGTTTCGAAGCTCGGCCATCTCCCGCTCGAACGTCGGGTCCGGCAGCCACCCCGGTCCCCACGGCGCGTACAACGTCACAGCGGTACCGTCGGCCCGGGTGAGCAGGACCTGCCGGCCCTCGAGACGGCAGACGGCGCGGAGGCTGACAACGGCCGACCACGGTATATGTCCCGGAATGGGCAGGCCACTGTCGATTCCGTCCGGGGTGAGGACCACCACTGTGCCCCGACCCAGCGCGAGGGGCAGCACGAACAGCGCGGTGAGCGCAGCCACCATGATGGCGGCGATGCCGGCCAGCCACCGGTAGGCGGGATAGTCCACCGGCCCGGGCATGAGGATCAGAGGGCCGGCCAGGCATGCCAGCAGAGCGGACACGTCCACCGCCACAACGAGTTCCACCGCCCTCCGGGCTCGACGCCGACGGAACACCAACGCCTCGCGATCGGCGGTCATGGCACCACCCGTTTCGTCATGCCGCCGCGGAACACCGGCACGTCCGGTGGGCCGGCCACGCCCGGTCGTCCGCCACCGGCTGCGCCGACCGGCGCAGCGGGTTGCGGCGCTAGCTCGTCCACGGCGGTCCGACCGGCTTCGGTGAGCCGGTAGTAACGCCGTGGCGGGCCGCCGGGCCGCCGCGGTTGCCCCGGAAGGCCGTCCTGATGCGCTGGATGCGTCCAGGACTCGGCCCACCCGGCGTCGACGAGGTGCGTGAGGATGGGATGCACGGTGCCTTGGCCCAATCCGGTGGCCTCGCAGATCTGGTTGCTGTAGGCGGGGTCCTGCTCGACTGCCCGGTCCAGGACGGCGATGACCGCCCACGCGTGGGACGTGAGCCACCGCGGCGGGGGCGTCACGGCCGGCGTGGGGCTGGTGTTCGGATCCGTCATCGCTGTGTCACCGTGCTGGCGTGGTCGGCGAGCGGCGGCCGGGCGGCGGATCCGACGACGGGTGCGGACGCCGCGTGGCGGATGATGGCGAGTTGCTCCAAGAGTTCCCAGCCGTGGAGTCCCTCGAGCGCTGGTGCGAGACACTGCAGATATGCGGCTCCGCCGCGCTGGCGTGTTCGCTCGTCGACGGCGTGCATCCTCAGCGCCAGAGCCAGCAACCGGGATCCGACGTTGAACGGTGAACGGTGGTCACCGACAGCGTGACGCAGCTCGGCGATGGCGAGACCGGCTTCGGTCGACGAGTCGTCGCGCCGACCGGCTGCGGCGAGACACTGCGCATACCCGGTGCGGGCCAGACAGACGGCGTAAGAGACTGCGGGATCAGGCGGCGGCGCGTTCTCGGCCTCGGCGGCGGCGCAGTAGCCGTCGATCAGCGCCCGGTAGGTGTCGAGTGCGGCTGCGTCGCCCAGATCGGCCAAGGCCTCGGCGTACGCGCATCCGGCGTTCATCGTGTCGGGGTGGGTATAGCCGTGCAGATGCCGGGAGGTGTCGTAGGCGTACCGCATCGTGGGCAGGTCGGCCTCCGCGATGGCGGTCAGCAGGGTGGCTGCCGCGGCGAGCTCGACGTTGGGCGGGGTGTTCGCGTCGACGTCGGGTGTGCAGGTGCGCAGCAACCGTGCCGCCTTGACGTAGGCGTGGGTGTCGACCATTGCCCGGGCGAGGGGAAGCATCGCGGCGAGCGGGGTGATGGTTGCCGACTGGGGTACCCGGCGCGTCCTGCACGGTGCCCTGGTCGGTGGGTGCTGGCGGTCGTGGCTGTACGGCTGGCTCATCTGCGGGTATCTCCGTGGAGTGATTCGGTGGGCTGGCTCGACGTGCCGGAGCTGGAGACGGTCGGGGAGCCCGCGCCCGGTGCGGCGATGCCCGGGTGCGGGTCAGGCCACCGCGTGTTGCGGGTCGGCCGGGGGTGTGCGGAGGAAACGCCGGGCGTGCCTTGCCAACGTGACAAGCCCTGGCGTCACCGGATGTCCTCGGGTGGACGGTTGTCAGCGTGAGGCTGAGCCGGGCCGGCGCGTACTCAATGCAGGGCCGGGCGGCGACCGCCAGTGCGGGTGGCCCGGACCGGCCCGGCCCGGCGGCTGGCTCGGGGCGCCTGCCTCGGGCGTGGGCCTGGACCGGGTGGGGCGGGCACCGCCCGGCGGCCATAGCGGTGCCCGCGTCGGGGGATCGTCGGTGAACAGGTCGAGGAACATCCGCTGCACCTGCCCGTAGCTGTGCCGCCGTGGCCGGCCGGTCGGGGCGGGGGTCCAGGTGCAGATGTTGCGGTGGTCAACGATCGTGAGGGGATCGCCGAGCAGTCCTTTCGCCAAAGCGGCGACCACCGGCCGTAGCCGATCACCGTCGGGTATCCGGCGCCGGTCGTCGAGCAACGCACGGGCCTCATCGATACGGCCGCACACGTCGAGGACCCTCACGGTCGACAGCAGGAAGATACCGCCGATCGCGGACCGGCCGCGGTCGCGGCCGGTCCACTCGTGCAGGGCGGCGTGCGCCTCCCGTAGCGCAGGCTCGCAGAGGCCCCGGTCGTGCAGGGCTCGTACCAGCGCGAACCGGGATGCGGTCAACCCTGTCGGCCCGGCGACGGTGTTGCGTTCTTCCTGCCAGGCGGGTGCGTCACCGCGCCCGCGGTCCTGCATGAGCCGGGCCAGGACGGTAACGGCGGTCCGCCGCCGCGTGTCGTCCGGATCGCACAGCTCGCGGGTGGCACGCACCGCGTAGACGGCCCAGGCCAGCGCCAACGGATCGGTGGGCTGGCGGGTCAGAGACGCCAGCACGATGCCGGCCAGGCCCAGGTCGGCGGGCGCGGTGTATGGGTGTCGTAACAGCGACACCACGGCCCCGCACCACCGGTGCCCTGCCGCGGCCGCCAGTGCACCGGTCGGGTTCACCGCGGCGGCGCCGGTCACCGGCAACGGCGGCTGAGACATGTTCATGGCTGCCTCGGCCCTGGGTCGGCGGCATAGCCGGCAGGGCGGTTGGCGGGCCAGGCCCGAACGCGGTAGGCCAGCTCATCGGTGGCAGGGGCATCGAGATGCGGTTGTAGGACGCCGCCGCGTAGCGGCGGTGGCGTCCCTGCCGGCCGTTGGTGCGGTCCGGATCCCTGTAGACCGTCGGCCATCGCCACGCCGGCCGCGGCCAGCACCGCGCCGATCGGCGTGTCGGCGGAGGTGGCCCGTATCAGCGCGAGTTCGCGGTGGCCCTCTTCGCCGTCCTCGTGGTGGTAGACGGCCACGGCGTGCAGGGCTCGGGCGAGTGCGTGCCGGTCAGGGTCGGGCTCGTCGAGGTCCGCGACCAAGGTGAGTGCGTCGGTGGCCGCGGCGACCGCTCGGTCATCGCCGGCGCACACCACGATGTCGGTGTGGATGATCAGAGCAGTGGTCAGCCGCTGCCAGTCAGGTGGCTCCAGGTCGGCCGCTGTGCGCGCCGCCTCCACGCTGGCGTCGAATGCGTCGACGAGGGCATGGTTGCGGTGCAGGGCCTCGGCCACGAGGACTTGCAGGTCGGCGGCGATCGGACCAGCGGGCCGGTGGGAGCTGTCGAGGAACTCGCGCAGCTGTCCGGCGGCCCATCCCGGGCTGCGGAGCACCAGATTGCGCCACAGGGCCACGAGCCTGTCCGGCGTGCCGGGGTGCGGGTCGGTGCTCACCGGGCACCCCCAAGATGCTGGGAGACCCACATTGCGCTGGCGGTGGCGCGGAGCCCGCGGCACGGGATCAGGTGAACCTGGGTGTGGCAGTACGGCGGTAGCCAGGCTGATCCGTGCACGTCGGGCACCGTGTTGAAGTCGTCGTGGATTTCGGTGTAGAGGGTGTGCCGGTCGCGGTCGGCGATGATCTGCTGGCGGCGCAGGAGGTGCTGGGTGATGCTGCGGGCGCCGTGTCCGGGCCAGGCGGCGAGGCAGGCCAGGTGCTGGTGCGGTTCGCCGGCGGGCACACCGAGCATGCTCAGCCGGTGGAGCGGGTCGTCGTCGCCGCTGCCACGGGCCAGCGCGGGTATGGCCGACGGTGTGAGGTCGTGCCCGTGCGCCGGGTGGCCGATCCAGCAGGAGACACCGGTGACGGTGCCGTCGGTGGTGATCAGGTCGACGCGGCCGCGGGCCAGGGTGGTAGTGACGATGTCACAGAACCCCGGCACGCTCATGGCGGTGGCGCTGCCCGGCAGCCGACCCTGAGGGCCACGGGCAAGGCACACTCTGCTGAGCAAGGCCGCCCCAGCTGGCACATCGGTGCTGTCGGCGATCCGCGCGACGAGGACCGGTGGCCGGGTCACCGCGACCACCGCCGGGCTCGGGCTGGGCTGGGCGACACGACGGCGCCCTTCTCCCGGAGCGGCGATCTCGGCGACGGCGCCGTACCCGGAGACCTGTTCCGGCTGGGGGTGGGGTGCGCCACGTTCGAGCTGCCGGTGGTTGACGATCGTGGTGCCGGGGTCGACGAGCACGAAGTCGGCGAAGACCCTGCAGAATCCCTGAGGGATGCGGCCGAGGTCATGCGGGCCGAGGCCCTCGCGTACGTGGCCGGTCCGGCGCCGGTCGACGGTGATGGTCATCATGGCGACACCCCGGTCGCGGACGGTTGCCCACCGTCGGCTTCGTCAGGCTTGCGGGCGGCGCCGGCCCAGTAGTACGCGGCGTTCGGGTCCTCCGGCGGCTCGTCGGGGCGCCAGGCCAACACAGGAACCAAGCCAGGCCCGATCAGCTCCCAGTCGCCGAACATCCGGGCGACCTGCTCGTGCGTGCGGGGAACGAAGGTGATCCCGACCTTGGCGGTCGTGGCGACCACCGCGGCCATCGCGTCGGGGTTGGGGTCGGCGGTGGGGTGGCTGATGGCCAGGTGACTGCCCGGTGGTGCCCAGTCCCGCAGTCTCGCCATGAGTCCCCACGGGTCGTCGGCGTCGGCCAGCAGCATGAGCACCGAGGCGCACATGATCCCGACCGGCTTAGACGGGTCGATGGTGGCGGCCAACTCCGGACTGGTCAGGACGCGGGAGATGTCGCGGACATCGGCGTCGAGGTATTCGCAGTGGCCCTGCGGCGTGCTGGGCAGTAGCGCACGGGCATGGGTGAGGACGATCGGGTCGTTGTCGAGGTACAGCACCCGGCATGCGGGGGCGATTTTTTGGGCTGCCTGGTGCAGGTTCGGTGCCGTGGGGATGCCGGTGCCGATGTCCAGGAACTGGCGGATCCCCGCCTCGCGGACCAGGTATCGGATGGTGCGCAGCATCCAGGACCGGTTCGCCCGGACCATCATCGCGACGGTCGGCACGGCTTTGATGATCTGCTCGCCGACGGCCCGGTCGGGGGCGAAGTTGTCCTTGCCGCCGAGCCAGTAGTCGTAGATCCGGGCCGGGTGCGGGACGCCGGTATCCAACGCGGCCGATCTTGTTACCGGGGTCATGTCCGGCACCAGCCTGCCCGGACGGGTGCGGTGTCGCGTCGGTGTCGCACAGCGACCACGGTGGGCGCCGCCGCGCGGAGGCGATCCGCGGACGCGGTCGGTTTGCTTTCGAACGCCCGGTTCGTCTGCACGGTGCCCTCCATCGCATAACCCTCTGTATGGCGGGGGTGCGCCGCCGCGGTACGGGGGAACTGACACAGCGGCACACCCCCTTCGTGCCGCCCCGACCGCAGACACTTCGGGTCTGTCGCGGAGATCGGGCGGCGGCTCGCCCCACGGGTGAGACCCCGGTGGGAGCAGTGCACGCCGGTGTCCGGATGCGGGCCGGTGAACAAAGGCATCCAACCGGGCTGCCGGGCCAGCTGGACCGCCGGCCACTCGGTGACTGCGTCGCCCGTCCACACCGGTATCAGGTGCCCGGTCAAGGCACCCGGGAACAGGTCAACCTGGGCGTTGAGCTGCTCGGTGACCCACGCGGATGGAGCATTCATGCGGTCACCTCCGCGGCGATCAGCCCGACCGGCGGCCGGTGCCGCGGCCGCGGCACCGGGATGACACGGGCACCGTTCGCAGCTGCCTTGAGGTCGTGGATCAGCTCGTCGATCGCGGCCGGGTCGGTGTTGGGCTTGCAGACGATGCGCACCCGGCGGCCATCCGGGCCTAGGACCCATTTGTCGAGGACCGTCTGCGGCGGCTGGTCAAAGACCACGGTGAAACCGTGTGGGCCGCGCTCGGCGGGCCACCCGGCGCAGCGCAGCTTCTCGACGATGTCGGCCGCGATCTCCCGGGACTTCTCCGCGCGCAGACGGTGCCCGGCGGTGCCCCGGCTGGCCAGCGACGAGAACAGCAGCAACGGGGTGTGCCCTGACCGTGACCCGCTGATGGTCGTGTCCCGGGTCCCGGTGTACGGCACGGCCGGGGTCCGGGCGGCGTTCGGCGGCTGGGCATAGATCAGGGCCGCGCACGGGGTCAACGTGCTCAGGAACTTATGACCGGATGTGACGATGCTGGTGGCCCCGGCGCGGAAGTCGACCGCGGGCCGGTCGTGGTCGGCCAGCAGCGCGAGTGGTAGTGCGGACAGGGCCGCGTCGACGTGGATCCGCCGGCGACTGATGGCGAGGCTGTCGCAGACATTCGCGATGTCGGCGACGTCGTCATACGCCTCGGTGAGGGTGGTGCCGACGGTCGCGACCACGACCGCGGGCCGGTGCCGGAACCGGCCGAGCTGGGCGCGCAGGTCACCGATGTCCATCCGGCCGGTCTCGTCGGTGCAGATCTGCACCAGGGTGAGCCGGTGCCGGTTGACGGCCTTGCCGACGGAGTAGTGCGCGGCGCAGGACGCGAACACCACCGGCGTTTCATCGGGGAACGCGAGCCGGGCATCGTGCAGGGCGTGGTCGGTGCCTTCGCTGGTCCCGCCGGTGACATACCCCCAACGGCTAGCAGGGGCATGGAACAAGTCGGCGAGGTAGTTCACCACCTCCTGCTCGTGGTCTTTGGTGTGGTCGTGACCGTGACCGCCGTCGTAGGGGTCGCCGATGTTGTTCAGCAGTTGGCCGGTGAGCAACGGCGCGAGTTCCGCGTGGCTGATGTCGTCGAAGCCGGGATAGGCCAGGTTGTAGTACCGGGTCCAGGTGTAGTAAGCGTTGAGGTCGGCGTAGTGCTGAGCCAGCGCGGCGGCGGAGGTGACAGTGTTCGCGTCGTGGAGGCTGAACGGCGGTCGAGGCCGTAGCGGGATCATGACGGCCGCCACCCGGCGGCGTGTGCGGCCTCCCGCCAGACCGTGCCGTACGCGGGCCGCCCGGCCGGCCGCGCGAAGTGATACGCCGAGCGTAGGGCGGTGTCGAGGCCGAGCATGCGACGCAAAGCAACCTCGTGCCAGGGATCGCCGGACAGCTGATCCGCAGTGGCGCGGCCGTAGGGGAACGGGCTGTTGAAGCCGTTGCCGGACAGCCCGTGGGTGCTGTGCACGGTCTTGGTGCCGTACTCGTCCAGGCCGCGGCGGTCACCGACGACCAAGGCGAGGTGCGGCCTGTACGTTTCCGGCACGACGTTGACGACCAGCCGGATCACGCCGGGCACGTACGCCCCGTCACGGGCGGTATCGCAGACCTGGGCGAAGGAGCCGGTCCTCGTATTGAGGCTGGACACGGCCAGCCCGACCCAGACCGCGTCGGCATGCAGTCCGGGGTCCATGCTGTCCGTCAACTGCTCACGCAGGGTCCAGCCGTCGACCTGCCGGTTGTCGTTGACATGCTGCTCCAGGCGGAACAGCAACTGTCCGAGGTCGGCGTTCTCCGGCCCGGCGGTCCAGATCCGGGTGGCCACCCTCACCTGCCAAGCCCCGGTCCATTCGTCGCCGGACACGGTCCGCCAGTCACTGCCCGAGAGCTGACGCTCCGGCGGCGGCGCGACGAAGTCCGGGTTCGGTTGGGCGAACAACAACGCCAGCACGTGCGCTGCGATCGGGTCGCGGCGGCGCCGGGTCCATGCCGTCTGCGCGTGCCCGACGTTCAGCGACTGCATCCGGGTGACCCCGGTACGCAGCAGGTCGAACTGGTAGCCCAAAACGCGGGAGCGCTCCGTCAGATCCGCAATCTCGGACAGGTCCGGACGGCGCGGTACGGCCTGCTGCTGCGGGTGTAGAAATCCTCGGTCGGCCATCGCGGTCACAGCTGCAACCCGCGATGACGGGCGTCCCGGACCATGACCGGATCCGGGGTGCCCCGGCCCAACTGGTCGTAGTCGGCCGGCCGTCGGCGTTTCATCCGCCGTCCGACCACGCCTGCGGTACCCAGCACGGCACCCACCAGCAGGCCCCCGACCAACCATGCCCGTCCTGAGCCGGGCGGCAGGCCGAGCAGCGTGTTCAGGGTCGACAACATGAACACCAGTGCGAGGATGCCGATGACGCCGCCGCTGAACGGCAGGAACTGCCGCACCACCCACGGCTCGCCGCCGCCTTCACCCCTGGCGAAAAAGTTCACCGCCGCGAACGACGACATGGTGAGCAAGACCAGCACACAGACCGCGCCGATCGTGGACAACCAGACGAACATGGTCTCCATCGGGGCCGCGCCGCCGATCACGAACATGGCCAGGACGACGGCGGAGATCGCCGCCTGGGTGAACGATCCCGCCTTCGGCGCTCCACCGTTGCGGCCTGGGGTGACCGTCGCGAATACCTTGGGTATGACGCGCTCCCGGCCCAGCGCGAAGGTGTAGCGGGCGCTGTAGCCGTGGAACGCCAACATCGCGGCGGTCACGCTGGTGAGCACCAGGAAGTTTCCGAACAAGCCGAACCCCGGCCCCCACACCGCGGCGAGGATTGCCATCGGTGCCTTCGCCGGATCCTGCTCGGCGGTCGCCAAACCAGCGGCCCCGACCACGGTCCTGTACGCCCACCCGCTGAGCGCGTACAGGATGCCCAGCAGCACGTACCCGACCAACGAGGCGACCACGACGTCACGCCACGTGCGGGCCTCCTCTCCATGGGCAGGTAGCCCTTCAGCGCCGGCGTTCGCCGCCCCGGCGAACACCATGACTCCGGCGCCGCCGCCGGCGACCAACAGACTCGACGGCGCGAACCCGTCCAGGCTGATCGTGGTGCCCTCGGCGGGGTTGACGAACGCTGCGATGTCGAAGGCCAACACGATCGCGACCTCGCAGGCCAGCAGCACACCCAGCAACTTGGCGTTCGCCGCGCCCGGATACTGCCCGAGGAACAACACAATGGCCCACGCCGGCAGCGCCCAGATCCACCATGTATCGGCGGTCACGCCGACCAGGCTGGCCACGCTCGTACCGAACAGCGGGAACAGCGAGATTCCCAGACTGTTGTAGCCGACCTGCGCGATACCCGCGCCGACCAGACCCCACGAAGGTCCGAACCCCAGCGCCAGCTGCGCGTAGAACGGTGCACCGTGCTGGACATGCCGCGACACTGCGAGGGAGCCGACCGACAGCCACGCCAGTACCACCGTCACGATCAGGAACGACAGCGGCACACCGAGGACCCCGGTCCGGGCATACGTCGTCGGGATGCCACCGTTGAGGACCGTCTGCGGTGAACTCGCGATCATCGCCACCGCGATCAGCGATCCTGCCCCCATCGTTCGACGGGCCAACGTCACCTGGGAGACGCTCATCCCGCGAACCCGCCAGGCGAACCCAAGCCAAGCTGACGGTCCCGGTCCGCGTTCGCGCTGGCCGAGGTGGGCGGGTCCGGCACTCGATCGAGGCCGCGGCGACATGGCGGGTGTTGCTGGTGCACGTCATCCGCGTGTGGCGCGTCTCGGTCGTAGGTGCCGATGCCCAACATCACGCGAAAGACCTTTCGAAACGAGGGATGAAGATCGAGGGACGAAGCAGGAACAGAGCGATGCGTGAAGGGCGGGCGGGGCGTGCCGGCGTCGTCCTTCGCAGACACGCCCCGCCCGGGTACCGGCCCACGCAGAGGCCAGGTACGTGGTACCTCACCCGCCATGCCGCCATAGGGGACGGCAGGCACGACGAGCGAGGAGCTCAAAGGGGATCAGCTGGTACCGGTGGGCGCCGCATCACCCATACCGGTACCCCACCGGGCAGCATCTGTGGCGGGCCGACGGCGTTGTACCGATGCCGCTCGAACAGTGGTCGGCTGCGATGCTCGGCGAGCAGGAACGCCGGGATCCTGCACAGGTGCAGCAACGCGTGGTGGCTGACCAGCAGATAACCTCCGATGCCCTGGCCCTGCCGATCCGGGCGCACCCCCAGATAGGCCAGGCAGTGCGACTCCACCTCAGCCGGCCTGGAACGTTCCGTCATCTGCTCCAACACAGCCTGCCGACGCCGTATCGCGAGGATGGCCGGGCCGGGCAGGCTCGCGGTGGATCCGGCGCTACTCGGCCGCCGGGCGGTCCGGGGGTATCGGGACCACAGAGCGGCACCGACGATCTCACCGTCGTCGTCCTCCGCCACCCGGACGATCCCGGAGGCGATCGTTTCGGCGACCAGGCCCCCGATGTGGCCTACCGCGGACAGCCGCCTGGTCTTCGGGTCGGGATCCAGCCACCGCCCCACCGCGCTGCCGGCGAACGGAGCACTCAACATCTGGGTCACCATGAACGCATCCCGCGCGAGTGCATCCCGGATCGTCAGCACCGCTGCCGGTGAGGTCACCACGGTTGTCCTTCCTGATGTACCGGATCCGGCCTGACAGGCCAGAACGAACTGAACGCGCCGGACCGGCAACGACATGCATGTCGTTCGAAGGTGATCGATCGAGTACTGAGCGTCGTGTCGCTGGGGCTGGTCGGTAATCTGCGGGGGGCGCACACAAACCGCGCCATGTTGCGCACCGCCAGGAGCGAATCGGCAGAAACGTGATTTGCTCAGCGAGTGAGCCTCACCGACATGTCGCCCCGTGTTCCGCATGCCGCCCGGTGCGCGAAACGGTTGCGCGAGCAGGCACCGCAGCAGGGCTGGACGGTCCGCGAGCTGGCCGAGGCGATCGCCGGGCATTGCGGTTACCACCGGCTGCGCGCGTGCCGGCTGGCCCGTGGCTGGTCGCTGACGCACCTGATTAGTCAGATGGTCGCCGTCGCCGTCGCCGGCGTCGGGCAGCGGCTGGTCGCGTCCCGGGTGTCGCGGTGGGAACGCGCCCAGGAACGCCCGTCGGACGCGTACCTGGACGCGCTGTGCCAGGTGTACAACACCGGTCCGGTCGATCTCGGCTTCGGTGCCGATTACGGCGACAACCGTGCGGCCGGCAACCCGAGCAGCCACGACCCCGCCGCCGCGACAACAGACGGGCACGGCGAGCCCTGGCTGCGGCACGACCCGGCCATTGGCCGCAGTGGCATCGTTTCCGGCCTGGGGGCGGCGGCGCGACGCGCTGACCTGGTACGGCGGCGTATGGACGAAGCTCTGTCGGCGTCCACGCTGTCGGACAGCCCCGTCGCCTACAAGGAGTCCGTGGCCGCGCAGTACGGCCGCACCTACAAAACCCAGCCGGCGAGCGTGTTCCTGGACAACATCCTCGAAGACCTTGAGGACGTGCAGGTCCTCACCGACCGTAAACTGCCCGCCGGGCAACGCCGCGACCTGTGCGCGGTCACCGCCCGCCTTGCCAGGCTTGTCTCGATGGCCATGGTCAACCTCGGCCACTACCGCCAAGCCCGCGACTGGGTCCACACCGCCCGGCTCGCCGCCGACGAGGCATGCGATCCTGCCCTGCGCGCCTGGGTCGCCACCCGTGGCGCCGTCGCCTGCCTCAACCTCGGCGACCCACAGGCCGCGGTCACCGCCGCCCGGGACGCCGAACTGCTCACCCGCCACCACCCGCAGCCGATCACCGCGATGGTCTGGGCCATCCTCGCCCGTGCCGCCGCCTGCATGGCCCAACCCGACGCAGCCCGCCATGCCCTGCGCCGCGCCGAAAGCCTGTTCGGCACAGTCGACAACGTCACCGAGAATAGCGCGTACGCGTTCACAGCTGGCCAGCTGCACTTCTACCGCTCGCACGCGCTCACCACGCTCGGCGAAAGCCGCGCAGCCTGGCAAGCTCAGGACGACGCCATCGCCGCCTTCGGCCCCGGCGAACGCCTCGACCCGACCCCTGGTCCGGCTCGACCGAGCCCTGTGCATAGTCCACGACGGCGACATCACCCAAGGCGCCGACTACGCCAGCACCGTCCTGCAACAACTGCCCGCCGCCTACCGTCCGGTCATCGTGCTGCGCCGCGCCCAATCGATCGCCGACGCCATCCCCACCGCATGCCGCAACACACCGATGGTCAGGGCCCTGCACGAAGTCCTCGCCATCAGCGCCGGCCTTACCCACTGACCGGCCGAGACCATGACGACCACATCGGTACTGGCCATCCGCGTCTACCGCGACGATGACCACGACCAGGTCGTCATACTCAACGCCTACGGACTCGCCGCCGCCGGCGTAGCGGTCGACGTCGACGCCGGCGACCTCGACACCATCACCACGACCTACCTCACCGGCAGAGCCACGATGCTCGTCGGCGAGATCGACGGCAACGTCGTTGCGATGGGCGCCTTGAGATACGTCGATGACCTGACCTGCGAGATCACCCGGATGCGCGTCGACCCGAGCGTCCAAGGCCGCGGCTACGGAAAACAGATCCTGACCACACTCGAAGAACACGCCCAACGGCTCGGCTACCACCACGCCGTCCTGTTCACCCGGCCAGACCAGCACCCCGCCATCGACCTCTACCAGGCCAGCGGCTACACCATCACCGCCATCGAAAATCACGGCGACGTCGCTGGGGTACGCGTGCGAAAGCAGTTCGACGTGGATCATGGTGTTCTCTCCTGAACTGTTGGAACCTGATCCGTTGGGGCTAACGGAATCGGACGTGACCAAACCGAGGTGGAGGGTCAGAGTGTTGCGGCCTCCAGGAGGCGTTTGGCTCTCCGATGGTGACAACTGGATGTCTCTGCTGTGTGTCAGAGATTTCGATGTCTAGACGATTCAGGCCGTCTGTCTCAACAGGAGGTTCCGAGCCTCGTGTGGCGGCTCTGTCCACTCGATGAACCGTTGCCACAGCTCTTTCGGGGTAGATGAGGAGAGGTCCTTGGTGGCGCGTTCCATCAGCACAGCGCAGTAGATCGCTACCTTGATCCAGCCCAGGTCGAGGAGCAGATCACTCCGAGCGGGTTCGCACGGCCATTGCTGTCCGTCGTAGCTACAAAGCCAGGTCGGGAACCGCACCTGGTGCGCTTGCCGACTGAGTCGCTCGATCACGTCAAGATCGCCGACCGTGGCCCAGAGTAGCGCCTCGGGAAGCTGTTGCATTCGGTTGATCCAGTCGTTGCTGTGGGCCGCTCGACTGGATTCGCTGGTGGATGCGGAACCGAGGCGATCGGCCCCGGAATTGGGCCCTTCGGTGGGAAACTGAGTCATCGCTCGCCTCGCTCGAGAAGGTTCTGAGTCGATGGATGGCATCCGTCGATGTAGATGACGATCTCACTCACGCAATGGTCGAAGAAAGCCGTCAAGGCGATCACTTTTGCCGATCTCCGATGGGATCGGTCCGGGTGATCGGCTCGACCGATTACCCGTTCCATCTAGCCTCGTCGAGGGCTACTCTTCGGCTACGAACCTGACGGTATGGAGTTTCCGTGAACACGACTCGGTCCGACGGCGGCCCGCCGCCGCCGACAACGTGGGAGAACCCGGAGATGCGCCGGGCGCTGCGCGACCACGACCTGGCGTGGGTGTTCCACAAGCTGAAGGGCTGCGGTTACACCCAGCGGAATATCGGCGAGTTGACCCGGCAAAGCCAGTCGGAGATCTCCGACATCATGGGCGGTCGTGAGGTTTTGGCCTATAGCGTGCTTCAGCGCATCGCCGATGGTCTGCGGATTCCACGCGGCTACATGGGCCTGGGTAACTACGACCACGACGAGCACACCCCGGTCGAGGACGCGCTCACCGTGGGGGCCACCACACTCGACGAGGCCGAGGAGATTCGTGAGGCGCTCAAGCGCGCAGCCGAGGTGATGATGGGGACCTCGCTCCCGGAGGCCGCCCGATGGTGGCAGCCGCTTGCCGAGCCTCGCACCCCGGTCCCGGACCGGATCGGTGACGAAGATGTCAACAACGTGGAGTACCTCACCCGGGTTCTGCGGGCCGTGGACTACCAGAACGGCGGCGGAGCATGCCGCGAGGCGGTCATCGCCCAGACCGCGCACGCCCGAGCGATGATGCACTCCGATTGCACCGATGAGGTCAGGAGACGTATCCAAATCGCCGTTGCCGATCTACATAACCTTGCCGGGTGGACGTCATTTGACGTCGGCCTGTACGGCAACGCCCGGCTGCACTTCTCGCTCGCCCTCGAGCAGGCTAAGGCAACTGACAGCCTGTCCCTTGCGGCGAACATCCTCTACCGGCAGGGCCGGGTTCACCTACATCGTGGATTCCTGGACCACGCCCTGCGGTTCTTGCAGCTCGGGCAACTCGCCGCACAGGACGCAGACGACCCGCTGACGGTGGCGATGCTGCACGCGAACCTCGGTTGGACCCACGCCATGATGGGCAACGGCAGCAAAGCTCTCAGTGCGCTGGGTCGGGCCGAGGACGAGTTCGTCCGCGGGGAGGACAACCTACCGGCCTGGGTGGCGTTCTTCGGGGCGGCCGATCTGTCCGCACTCACAGGGATGGTCTACAGCCTGCTGCCCGATGACAAGGATGACAAGGATTACAAGAACGTCGACAAGGCGATCACGTACTTGACGGCCAGCATCAAGGCCCGCGGCGAGGGCACTGCCCGCAGCACGATCTTCGAGCTAACAGCTCTCGGCGCTGCGAAGCTCAACGCCGGAGACCGTACGGGTGGGGTTGCTGACGGCAACCGCGCCGTGGTGCTGGCCGAGCAGGTCCGGTCGGTACGCACGATCGACCGCCTTGACCCTCTGTTGCTCGCTGCACGGGAGCACCCCGACGACGACGGCGCCATAGAGCTCGCACGTCGCATTGCTACCCTTCAGGGAGGATGACAAGCAGGACTTCACCGCCCGGCGCGCGGATCACGGATGAACGGCTGCACGCCGTGCTTGCCGGTGTGCAGACGATGGCTGGCGTCGACGTGACCGGCGTGCAGCTGATCAAATTCACGAACAACGCTGTTTTCGCCCTGCCGGCCGCTGGCGTGGTCGTACGGATCGCCGCATCGGCGACGATAGCCGACCGGGTTGACAAGGTCATCCGGGTCGCCCGCTGGCTTGAGCACGGTGACGTGCCGGCGGTCCGGCTCTTCGACCTGGACCAGCCGCTGATCATCGACGGTCTGCACGTTACCCTGTGGGACGAGGCGGCTAGCGGTGGTCCCGCGCCAACCGGCGGCGACCTGGCGGTCATCCTGCGGCAGTGGCACCAGCTCGCACCGCCCGAAGGTGGCCTGCCAGCGTGGGCTCCGATGGCGGAGATTCGCGGCCGGCTAACCGAACCGGATGGGGTCGGCGCCGGCGACGTGGCGTACCTGCGTGACGAGTGCGATCGGCTCCAGGAGCAGCTCGGCAACCTGTCGTACGATTTGCCGGCTGGCCCGATCCACGGTGATGCGTTCATGGGGAACCTGATCGACGGTGTGGCAGGGGCGGTGATCTGCGATTTTGACTCCAGCTGCGAAGGGCCGCGGGAATGGGATCTGGTCCCGCTCGCGGTCGGCAAGCTGCGATTCGACTACCCAGGCGATGACTACGGGGCGCTGGCTCGTGGATATGGCTTCGACGTGATCAGTTGGCCGGGATTCCCGGTCCTGCGCCGGCTGCGCGAGCTGAAGCTTGTTACCAGTCTCGTCCCGGTTCTCGGCAGCCGCGCTGTGCTGCGCCCGCAGTGGCAGCGCCGTCTGGACACCTACCGCGACGGGAACCAGAAGGCACGCTGGTCGACCTACGTCCGGGCAGCCTGACCTCGCAGCCGACGTGGCAACACGGCCACGGGCCTCGCTCATCCGTCGCGCAACTCGAGAAACCGATGCGCACCCTGCGCCATCTCGCGCCGTGCTGAGGGGTCACGATCCGATCCGCCGCCTGGACGTCTGAGCCAAAGAACTGACATCGATGCGTGGGTGCTTCCTGCGGTTGGTTCGTCGGGTTCGAGGGGATTCCTGCCCGAGACCATGTGGGCGCGTGAGCTGCCGGAACTCCGGTGACTTGTGCCGGCGATGGAGTTGGCTGGTGCTGCTGGTGGCCACGACGCCGGGGCGGGAGTCGGGCCGTCGGGCTGCGACCGGCAGGCGGTTGGCCCTATCGGGTGTCGGAGTCGCGGGCCTCGTGTCGGTCTATCGTGGTCGGCCCGCCGAGCGGGGCGATGCCGAAGGCGCGCAGCAGGGTTCCCGCGGCGCCGGTAGCGACGCCCAGGTGGCCGGTCGCATCGGGCTGCAGGCCCTTGCTCCGCAACAGGTCGCGGACATCGGCGATGAGTTGGTTGGGGTCGTAGCTGTCGTGGTCTGGCCAACGCGCGATCGTAAAGGTGTCAGGAGCGTCCATAGGTCGTCCCTTCGTGCCGTGAGCTCACCGCCAACGCTGGCCGGTGATCCGCTGGTAGACGTCGGCGTACCGTTCTTGCGTCGCTGCGACGATCTGGTCGGGCACCTCCGGTGCTGGGGGTTTCTTGTCCCAGCCGGTGCCGGCTGCCCAGTCGCGGACGAACTGCTTGTCCATCGCGTGCTGGGCCCGGCCGGGCTCCCATTGGTCGGCGGGCCAGAACCGGGACGAGTCGGAGGTGAGTAGCTCGTCGGCGAGCGTGAGGGTGCCGGTGGCGTCCCGGCCGAATTCGAGTTTCGTGTCGGCGATGATGACGCCGCGGTCGGCGGCGATGGCTGCTCCGCGGCCGTAGACCTCGAGGGTGATGCGGCGCAGCTCTTCAGCGACGTCCGCGCCTTCCTGGGCGACCACGTCGTCGAAGGTGATGAACTCGTCGTGGACGCCGGGCTCCGGTGGGGCCTTGGTGGTTGGCGTGAAGATCGGCTCAGGCAGTCGGGAGCCTTCGATGAGCCCGCCTGGAAGTGGCACGGCGGAGACGGCGCCGGTGGCCTGATATTCCCGCAGTCCGAGCCCGGCGAGGTAGCCGCGGGCGATGCATTCGACCTGGAGCATGCTCAGCCGTCGGCAGCGGATAGCGCGCCCGGCCCACTCGGCTGGCACGTCCGTGGCGGAGATGACGTGGTTCGGCACGAGGTCGGCGAGCTGGTCGAACCACCACAGCGATAGCTGGGTGAGGATCTTTCCCTTGTCAGGGATCGGGGTGGGTAACACGACGTCGTAGACCGACACCCGGTCCGAGGCGACCAGGACGAGGTCGTTGCCATCGGCGTAGACGTCGCGAACCTTGCCCGAGTGGATCAACTGCACCAGCGGACCTCGCATCCTGTCGGGCGGGGCCACCGCCCCTCCTACCTGCAGCGGAGTCACCATACCTTACAGTTCACGTTATAGAACACGACCTCTGTAGGGAGAGTCCTGGTGTCACCGAGCGTCGACCGCCAACCGCCGCCGTACCAGCAGATCGCTGATCACTATCGCCGTGAGATCCGGGAAGGCCGGCTCAAGGACGGCGATCAGCTGCCCTCGGCGCGTCAACTTGCCACTGATTGGAAGGTGGCTCACGCCACCGCGGCGAAGGTACTGGCGACACTGCGCGCCGAAGGGCTGGTGCGGACCACCCAAGGTGGCGCCGGCGGCACGTTCGTCGACGTGCAGAAAGTTGGCACACCGGCGCGGGACTGGATGCTGTCGACGCGGCGAACCGGGAACATCTACGCCAAGGGCATGTACGCCAAGATCGTGGCCGCCGAGCTCGTGGAGGCCCCTGACGAGGTCGCGGAAGCCTTGGGCGTCCCGGCCGGTTCCCGGGTCATCCGGCGGCAGCGCGCCACCTACCGCAACGACAAGCCGGCCTCGACGTCGACCAGTTGGTTCTCCGGAGCTTTGGCCGACGCCGCACCGGACCTGCTCGTCGCGGAACGCATCAAGGTCGGCACGGCCGGATACATCGAGCAACGGACAGGCCGCGTCATGACTTCCGGGCGCGACCAGGTGGCCGCAGGTGTCGCCGACGCCGCAGTCGCCGAGATCCTCGGTGTCGAGGTCGGCAACCCGGTCCTGCTGGGCCGCAACTGGGTGCTTGACCGCGACGGGGAAACCATCGAGTTCGGCGAGTCGGTCGCGCTGGCCGGCAGGTGGCAGACCTACGAATACGAGATCAACGGCTGACGTTCGGCGTCAGTCTCACTCGTTAGCTCAATCGGACATTTCGCGACGGTAGCCGTCGGTCCTTGCGGCCGGCGGCTACTGCTTTTCCGTGTGTTCGCCCAGTTCTGAGTGCCGGCGGGGCAGTTGGCGGGTCGTGCTTGTGCGGCGATCGCCACTGCGCCCATTCACCACTGCGTGCACGTGATCTGACGGAGCGTGTTGACCGCGTTATAGAACGCGAACTATGGTCCTCGATATGCCCAACCAGCGACGAGGCACATCGAGCTTTCGTCATCCCCCAGAGAACCCGGGGGATCGAGGTTGGGCGGACGGCAACCGGACGTTGCGTCCCAAGGGCGGCCTCGGCCGCTACGGCGCGGCGCCTCAACTGTCCAGCCGGTCACCTGCCCAAGGTCGTGTCACAGGGCTGGCCCGGTTTCGTCGCCCGGCAGGCGTCCGCAGCCGGGTTCGCAGCGAGCGCTGCTTGGTCGGTGTTCGCGTCCTGTGGAGAGGAATCCCCAATGATCACCTCAGACCTGTCGCTGACCTCAACCGCGGCAAGCAGTGCCGCCGACGACGGCGACTTCGAGCTCGACGTGAAGATCGTCGAGGCCGGACCGGGCCGGCTGGCGCTGCTGGCGGACACCGACGACAACTGTGACACCAAGAAGCCCGGCGACTGCTGACCCTGACAGTCCGTCCCCGGTAGCCATCCCGGGGGCGGGCCACGGACTAGCCGTCCAGGAGAGGAACTCGTGGTGAAGGCACTCGCCGAGTACCGGCCCGCCGACGCGGCACTGTGGCGTGTCAGCGCCTTCGGCTCTACCCCGGCCGCTTCCTGGCCCGGCCGCGACGGCAGCAGGGATCAATGGCGAGCATGGATCGCGAAGGTGTGGGCGTGTCCCGGTGTCGCGGAGGCGATCACGCAGGCGTCACCCGTCCTCACCGAACAGGTCCTCGCCGTCCTCGACGGCAGCACCCGCGAGGACCGTCGCTGGCAGAAGATCGGGTATGCCCTGGCGCGGTACGTCGTGCGGATGCGGGGCCGCGCGACGCCGTTCGGGCTGTTCGCCGGTGTCGCACCGCTGCGGTTCGGCCTGGTTACCGCCGCGGACGGTGACGAGGACCGGACCCAGGTGCGGTTGCGGGCCAACGGAGAATGGGTTGCCGCGGTCATCGCCACCATTGAGGCCACGCCAGGGCTGGTGCGGCGTCTGCAGGTCACCGCGAACGACCTGGTGGTGGTCCGCGGCCGGCGCCTGCATGTGGAATGGCAACCGCACGGCGGCGACCCGAACCTGTCGCGGCCTCTCGAGGTGTCGCTGCGGTACACCGCTCCGGTCGCCTTCGCTCTCGTGCTCGCTGAGCACCCGATCGCGGTGGCCGACCTGGCTGGCAAGGTCCAGGAGCAGTTCCCGGCCGCAGACGTGCCCACGGTGGAGTCGCTGATCCAGCAGCTGGTTGCCGCCGGCGCCCTCATCACCCAGCTGCGGCCACCGTCGACGGACATCGACCCGCTGGGACATGTGCTGCGCGTGCTGGATGCCATCGACCTGTCCGCGGAGCCTGCAACCAGCGGTATGAGCAGGGCACTGCAGGCGGTTCACACCCTGATCAGCCGGGACGCAGCGTCCGACGGTCGATCTCGGGCCCGGCTCGCCGCGCGGATGCGGGCGATCACCTCCAGCCCGGACCGGCCGCTCGGCATCGATCTACGGGCGGGCGGAACCCCGACCGTGTCCCGGCATGTCGCCGCCGAGGCCGCGAAGGCTGTCCAGACGCTGCTGCAGCTGAGCTGGGCCCCCACCGGCCTGCCGGCCTGGCGCGAGTACCACGACCGCTTCCTGCAGCGGTACGGCGCCGGTGCGCTGGTGCCGGTGGCGGATCTCGTCGACCCCGCGGCCGGCCTCGGCTACCCACGGCATTTCGCCGCCTCGCCGGCTCCCGCCGCGGTGCCGTGGGCGACACGCGACGAGCGACTTGCCCGGCTGGCGCAGCAGGCCGCCCTCGACGGTGTCACCGAAGTCCACCTTGCCAGCACTGATGTGGCTGCGCTCGCCGGTGTCGATGACGACAATCACCGTGGCCGCAGGCGCTCCTGGCCCGCTCATCTCGATGCGACAGTCGAGGTTCGTGCCGTCTCCCCGGCCGCCGTCGACCGGGGCGATTTCACCCTCACGGTCAACGGTTTGGGCCGCAGTATCGTCGCGCTCAGCGGCCGCTTCCTGGACCTGATACCCGGGCACCAGGAGAACCTGCTGGCCACCGTAGCGACCATTGTCGACGGGGCAACGCTCGCACAGTTGTCGTTCCCGCCGCGCCGGCCGGCCGCCGAGACCGTCACCCGGGTACAGCAGGTGCTCCCGACGGTGATCAGCGTCGGCGAGCACCGCCCCGATGCCGGGAACACGATCCGGGTGCGGGACCTGGCCGTCACCGCCGACCTCGACCGCATGTACGTGGTGACGCTGACCGGCCGGCAGATCATCGAACCGGTCGTCACGTCCGCCGCGGCACCGCACACCATGCCGCCGGTCGTGCGGCTGCTGCTGGAGATCCCCAGAGCGACCGGTCCTGCGCTCAGCCTGTTCGACTGGGGAGCCGCGGCGCACCTGCCGTTCCTGCCGCGGCTGCGGTACGGGCGAACGATCCTGTCCCCGGCCTGCTGGCACCTGTGCCCTGACGTCCTGCCCGGCCCGGATGTGCCGCCCGGCCGGTGGGAGACAGCGTTCGGCCGCCTGCGGGAGCGGCTCCGGCTGCCGGGCCATGTTCTCGTCGGCGACGGGGACCAGCAGCTGCGGCTGAGGCTGGACGAACCGATGGACCAGGCCCTGCTGCGGGCGCACCTCACCAGAGCAACCGACCCGGTCATGATCACCGAAGCCGCCGGTCCTGATGAGTTCGGCTGGTGCGCGGGCCGCGCACACGAAATCGTCGTTCCGCTCGTCCGCACCGGTCCCGGCGCCCGGCCGGGCATCGTGCGGCGACTCGGCCATCGGCCAATCGTCGGCCGCGAAGACGGACACCTGCCCGGTACCGGAGTGCTGTTCGGCAAGCTGTACGGACCACCGGAAGCCTTCTCGACGATCATCTGCGATTACCTACCGCAATTGGTCGACGAGGACGACGGTGGGCGGTGGTGGTTCGTCCGGTACCGCGACCCGTATCCGCACCTGCGGATACGGCAGACAACCGATGACTTCGGCCGTGACGCCGCCCGGCTCGGCCGCTGGGCTGCGCAACTTCGGCGGCTACGCCTGGCCGGTGACCTGGCCCTGGACACCTACCGGCCGGAAACCTCCCGGTACGGCACCGGCCAGGCACTGCAAGCAGCCGAGAACCTGTTCGTGGCCGACTCCGCTGCCGCCGCCGCCCAACTGGCCGCGTGTCGCGGGCCCTGCGACGACGCCGACGCGATCACGGCGATCAGTCACCTCGACCTGCTCACAGGCCTGCTCGGCACCCGGGACGCAGCGATCCGGTGGCTCCTCGACCGCGCGGACCTGGTGCCCCGATCCGCCGGCCACAGCCGCGAAGCGCGGCGGCGGGCGCTCACCCTCGCCCGCGTCGACGACACAGATCCCCGCGACCCCTTCGACTTGGCAGGCGTGGTCGGCGGCGCGCGGATCACCGCCGCGTGGCAGCACCGCCGCATCGCCGCCCGTGACTACGCTTTTCGGCTGGCCGCAGACCCCGCCGCGCCAGCTGCGGACGAAGTCGCCAGGTCACTGCTGCACCTGCATCACAACCGGGCTGCGGGCATCGGCCCGGACAGCGAGGCCCGGATCTACCACCTGACCCGCGCGATCGCGCTCGCCACCGCAGCACGTAGCACCGCAGCCACACCGGGCCGGTCATGACGCGTGCAGGTACCGACCTCATGCAGGACTGCGCCGCCGCCAGCCGTCGCCTCCTCGCCGGCGCCGTGCCCCCGAGATCCGCCGAGGACGACGGGGTAGCACGGTGGTGGCTGCCTCAATCGCTGTCGCGAGGGGCGGCGGGCATCGCGGTAGCGCACGCGGTCCACGGCGACACCCACCAGGCCCACCGTTGGCTTACCCAGGCCGTCGCCGGCGGGGCCACCATCGGCGACGGCTGCGGACTGTGGTTCGGTGCACCGGCGGTCGCGTTCGCCGCCGCGACCACGAACCCGGACCGCTACCGCACCGCCCTGGCACGCCTCGATGCCGCCGTAGGCCGGCTCGTCCGTGCCCGGCTCGCATCCGCGGCAGCCCGGATCGAGGCGCGGACCCGGCCGCCGCTCGGTGAGTTCGATCTCGTGAACGGACTGACCGGTCTCGGCGCCTACCTGCTCCTCCGTGACCCCAACGGCCCGCTGCTTCGTGATGTCCTCGCCTACCTGGTGCGGCTCACCGAGCCGGTGCCGGCCGATGATGACGGCGGCACCGACCTGCCGGGCTGGTGGACCGACGACGCCCCGTCGGTCAACTCCCCGATCCGGGGACACGGCAATCTCGGGATGGCACACGGGATCACCGGCCCGCTCGCGCTGCTCGCCCTGGCCGCACGCCGCGGGATCACCGTGCCCGACCACGCCACCGCGATCGACCGGATCACCAGCTGGCTCAACTCATGGCAACAGCAACACCCTCCGGGCGGCATGTGGTGGCCGAAGTACGTCAGCCTGGACGACGTCCGCACGGGCCAGCCGTCACAAACGAGCCCCGGTCGGCCGTCGTGGTGCTACGGCACACCCGGCATCAGCCGGGCGCTGCAACTGGCAGCGATCGCCCGCGGTGACCAGGCCCGGCAGCACGCCGCCGAGCAGGCCCTGATCCGGTGCGTGACCGACCCCGCCCAGCTCGCCGAGCTCATCGACCCCTACCTGTGTCACGGGTGGGCCGGTGTCGCCGCCACCGTCCGGTACGCGGCCGCAGACGCCTGCACCGCCGACCTGGCCGCCGCCCTGCCCAGGCTGACCGCGGCGTTGCTCGACACCGCCGGACCCACCGCCGGCCAGCCGCCCGGACTGATCACCGGCACTGTCGGCATCGCCGTCACCCTGCACACCATCACCGCCGAGACGGCACAGCCATGGCCGACGTGTCTGCTGATCAATTGACCGTCGCAGCATCCACCCGAAAGGCCCGTCGAGAATGACCCACGACAGCACCACCGGACCGGACTGGACACAGGTCAACATCACCTGCGCCAGCCGTCAGGACGCCGAGCACGTCGCCGTCACCGCGCTGCGCCCGGTACTCACCGACGCGCAGACAGCCGGATCGATCGCCGGATGGTGGTTCATCCGCAAGGGCAGCACCTGGCGGCTACGGCTGGGGTCACCTGCAGCCGGATTCATCGACACCCTGATCAAAGGCCTCGCGACGCAACCAACGGTCACCGCGTGCACCGCGACGATCTACGAGCCGGAGATCGAGGCGTTCGGCGGACCCGAAGCCATGGCAGCAGCCCACCGGCTGTTCGCCACTGACAGCCGGTTCGTCCTCGAACACCTCGCCGCGGCAGGCGGCACCTACCGCCGAGAGCTACCCTTCGTGCTCGGCGTCCGGTTGATGCGCGCCGCAGGCCTCGAATGGCACGAGCAGGGCGACTGCTGGGCGCGCCTGGCCGCCGAACGTACGGCCGTCGCCGACGGCGAACCCCCAGCCCACCTGGTCGCCTCTGTCGAGCAGCTGCTGTTGTCTGCGGCGGACGCTCCCGGCAGCCCGCTGAGCGCCGCGCCCGCATGGGCCACCGCCGTACAGGAAACGGGCCGTCGTCTCGCGGAACTCAACGCAGCTGGGACACTGACCCGTGGCCTGCGCGCCGTGATCACCCATCACCTGATGTTCCTGTTCAACCGACACGGGGTCTCCGGCGCAGACCAGTACCAGCTCGCCACCGCGGCACGCCACGCGGTCTTCGACTCACCGGGTGAAATCCGGGACACCGCCAGCAACACCACCGCCAGCAGCGGCGGCCCCGCTAGCCTCGGCGCGGTGACCGACACCCACACCACCCACGCCGACAACAGCGCCCGTCTCCGCCACGAACTCGCAGACTGGATCAAAGGCCGCGGCACGTTCCGCACCCCCACGGTGGAAACCGCCTTCCGCACCGTGCGCCGGGAACTGTTCCTCCCCGATGTCCCCCTGGATGTGGCGTACGGCCGCACCCCGGTCGTCACCCGCCGCGACGACGCCGGCATGTCACTGTCGTCGGCATCCGCCCCGAACATGGTCGCGACCATGCTCGAACAACTCACCGTTCACCCCGGCCAGCGCATCCTCGAAATCGGCGCGGCCACCGGCGTCAACGCCGCGCTGCTGGCCGAGCTCACCGGCGTAGACGGCACCGTCGTCACGATCGAGTTCGACCCGGCATTCGCCGCCAGCGCCGCCGAGCACCTCACCGCCGCCGGATACCCCCACGTGACCGTCATCGCCGGCGACGGCGCGCTCGGACACCCCGACCAGGCCCCGTACGACCGGATCATCATCACCGCAGGCGCGTTCGACCTGCCACCGGCATTCTGGAACCAACTCACCCTCACCGGCCGGATCGTCGTCCCGCTGCGGCTACACGGCAGTGGCCTGACCCGCTCGCTCGCGTTCAACCGCACCGACGCCGGGCGGCTCGTCGCCGACGGCGCGGTCGTCTGCGGGTTCGTCCCGATGCGCGGCATGACCGAACGCGACGAGCAGCGCATCAACCTCACCGACGACGTCGTGTTCCGGGTCGAATCAACCGACCAGCCGGACCCGGCCGCGCTCACCGACGGGTTCGGCCAGACCCGTCACGAACAATGGACCGGCATCACCGCCCGCTACGACCACGACCCGGCCGACCACCTCGACCTGTGGCTGCTTACCCACGCCACCGCCCGGTTCGGCCGGCTGGCTGTCACCGCCGAGGCCCGCTCGGCGGGAATCGATCCGGCTCGCCGGTGGGGCGGCGCCGCCCTCTACGACGACGGCACGGTCAGCTACCTCGTCACCCGAGACCTGAGCGACGACGTCGCCGAACTCGGCGTGGTCGCCTGCGGCCCCCAGCACAGCACGCTCGCTGAAACCACTGTCAACCTGCTGGCCGAGTGGGACAAGTCCCGTCCGGGTCAGCCCACCGTCACCGCGTACCGCAACCCCGACTCGGTCAGCACCGCACGCTACTTCGCGCGCCCGAACACCACTCTCACCGTCACGTGGTGAGGTCACCGATCTGATCCACCCCCTTCCAGGGCAGGAGCGGAACCATGCCAGCAACCACTCGACCGGCACCAGAACTCACCGACCTCGCCGTCCGCCGATTTCCGCTCCTGCCCCGATCCAAACCCCTGTGCCGGTCCCTGCCCGAACGCGTCGAACGAGTCCGGCGGAACGCCGAAACTGCACAGCACCATCGGTCAATCGATCACGCCGCCAAGGCCCTCAACCTGGCCGCGCTGATCTACAGCGACTGCGCGATGCCGGACGCCGCCCGGGCGCTGTGCTGGCGGCAGTTCGAGGCCTTCACTGGCGGCGGCCCGTACGACGAACCCACCGCGAAGACCGCCATCCAACCACTGATCAACATCGGCCGGCTCCACACCAGAGCCGGCAACGGCAGCGCCGCCTACCACGTGCACAAGGCCATGTTCGAAGCCGTCCGCCGCAACGCCCCCACCACGATCGACGGCCGGGCTGTCGATCTCGGCGGCATCGCCCGACCCGGCGATGCCCGACGCGCACTCGTCGAGGCGTTGTGGATGGTGCTGCTCTCCGACGGCCTCAGAGCCCTCTGCCGCGCCGGCAGGTGGGATCAGGCCCAGCAGCAGGCCCGAGCCCACCACGGGATCGGTGACCGGCTGCTGGACGGTCGACAGATCGCGATCATCGCGGCAGCCACCAGCGGCGGTCACCGCGAGGCGCGAACGCTGATCGACACCGCCGTGGTGACCGATCCCTGGGAACTCTGCGTCGCCGCGTGCCTGAGCGTTCTCGCCGGCAGATTCGGTGGCGCCGACATCAACGCAGACGTCGAAACGATGCTGTGTGCCTATGACGCGCTGGATGCCCCACCCGAACACACCGTCTTCCTCATGCGGGCTGGCCTCGCCGTCATCGCTCTCGCCAGCAATCACGATACCCAAGCCGTGGTCGGCAAAATCGAACAGATCATCGCAGGCGACCTGGACGCCTACCCGGCAGCGGAACTGCTCACACAGTCTCCGGCGCTGCCTCTCAGCCGCAATATCGGTACCGCCCTCACCGAGACGGTCGCCGCCGCAGGTCTTGGACAGCGCGTTCCCGGCGATCTCGATGCAACTCTCACCACGGCAGCGGACGCCGCGACCGACGCCCTCAGACATGTCATCTCGACCCGCTGACAACCCACGCGCTTGCGGTCATCTACCACGAGGTCGAACCCGCAGTGACGAAGTCCGTGGAGATCCGCGCCGGACGAACGCGTCGCCACCCGCCTCATCCACACCTACTGGCTACCGCCGGGCCACCGGCAACGGCAGGAAGCCAGCACTTCCCCCTCGCGAGCCTTCAGGGCTTGCCTGAGCCGGTTGCCTTGAAAGCGGGCACGGCCGGTTCCAATCAGGGGGCGCGGCCCTGGCGCAGCAGTGCGCCGGCCTACCCGACGAAACCTGGTTCGGGACTATCACGAAGCAAGCCATCCGCCGGGGCACGTTCACCTTGGTCAACGCCCTGATCTACCGCATCCGCGCCTACATCGAGCACTGGAACACCGATCCGGAACCGTTCGTCTGGACCGCCACCGCCGGCGAGATCCTGGCCAAGGCCCACTAGGTGAAGACCGGCGTCAGACAACTCGTCGACAACAACGCCAGGTAACACAACCAGAGTCACGCGACACTAGGCGAACACGGTGCGTGCTGCGGTGGGCATGCACACCATCGTGATGCCGTCGCGATCCAACAGTTCATCGATCTCTGCCTGATCGAAACGAGCGACACCCGCATCATTGAGGATCCGCATGACCGTCGGATGCGGACGCACGACCGCTGGATCACCCTGAACGATCTCACCAACCCCCTCATCGGTGGTGGCCAGGGTCGGCACCGCCACCGGACTGCCAGCCAGGAATGCAAACATGATCACGTGGTAGGCGCCGCTGCGCGACTGCCCGCGCATCTCGTACACGCCGGTCAGCGTCACCTTGTCGATCCGGCACCCGGACTCCTCCAAGGTCTCGCGCCGCGCAGCGTCCGGCAGCGACTCCCCGAACTCGACCTGGCCGCCCGGCAACAGCCAATGCCCGGCGTAGGGACCCCGCTGCTGATGGACAAACGTGATCGTCGCATCCGCACCCGGCACGATCGCCAAAGCTGCCGTCCGCACCGTGTCGTATCCACTCACCGGCTCTTTCGCCTCCACGCCAGCGGCTCCGCCAGGAAGCCCTGCCCTTACCGATCGGCGACTCTGCCGACCGGCCCAGGGCACGGTACACCCGCAGACACATCCCGCCAGACACCCGCATCCCGCGCCACGCGACACCCAACAAACGGTGGACCACGGCAACCGCGACCATCTCCACAACACTCATTGCACTGCGCGTACCGGGCCACGCTGACCCGCTCGCGCAGGTCGCCAGTGTCAAGGCGCCGACGTGCCGCCCGCCGTGCGTACCGGGGCCCAGCCGACCGCAGAATCACCCAAAAGGTGACTACACGTGACCAGCGGCGCGGCCGCAACACGGTAACCGCATGCGCCGTCGAAGGCTGGCACATCACCCGCGCTCAGCCGCAAGTGGCTGCTCCGTCGGCGTCCTCAGTGCGCTGATCTCGACTGGATCTTCGACAGGTACGCCTGCACGAAAGTGCCGCAGCCGGCGGACTTCTCCGCCGTATCCGAGGGACGCTCGTGTCCATGGCAGCAGGTGAGCACAGCAATCTGCGTAACCAGGACGCCCAACAGAACCCCTTAGCCGTCACCGAGCACGACGCTCGGTGCATGCAGACGAATGGTGAGCGCATGAAGGCCATCATCATCATCATCGGGGGCATCGGCAGCAGGTTATTTCCGGTAGGGAAATCCGTGAACAAAGCAATGATTCCGATCTTGAACCGGCCGGTCGTCGCCTACGCGATCGGATGATGGCGCCTCAGCCGGACAACAGGAGCTGGGCCGGTAGGCGACAACATCCGCTCGCCTGGAAACATTCGCCTCGGCCGGTCAACTGGTTCGCGCCGGCGCGGTCACCGCTCGCGAGATGCGGTGTCCGACGAGTCGCTCGGCCGTGGA
>NZ_QHHV01000113.1:0-30946 GCF_003947245.1 Actinoplanes sp. ATCC 53533
GGCTGGTATCGACCACGAGTTCGCCGTCCGGGTCGCTGTCGGCACGCCGGACGGCGGTGACCGTCACCGGACGCAGGATGGGCAGGTCTGTTAGCCGCTCGAAGGCCGCGAAGTAGTGCGGGACCGCCGTGCGGCTGGGCTCGGCAGGATCGATGGGCGGTTTCGGGAAGCCGGGCAGGTCGAAGATGCCGTTCACAGTCGCCATCCGCAGCGACTGCCACCGGTGGCGCCAGGCTCCTCCCGGCTCGGGTTCGGCATCGACCACCACGAAGGTCCGGGCGGAGTCCGGCATCGTCAACGCGCTGTGGAAGCCGCGTCGCTTGAGGTGATAGGCGGCCGACAGACCGGACTGCCCACCTCCGATGACCACCACGGTCGCCCTTCGAGTCGCCTCCCGGTTCTGCGGCGACAGGCCGTCGTCAGCTGTATTCCGGCCGAGTCCGATCATGCTCAGAGGTGCTCGACGGCGGCCTGTTCCACCGGCAACGCGGCTACGTACCGACGGATGAACGTCTCGAAACCGGCGACGTCGGCCTCGGCCGGCGTCTCGGTGCGCAGAGACACGTCGACGAAGACCTGGCCGGCGAGATAGTCGGCCAGACTTTGCGCGGGGTCTCGGTCGCGCAGGAACGCGGCCAGCACGGCGATGCCCCATGCCCCGCCCTCAGCGGCGACGTCGCCGACGGAGACCGGGACGTTGACCGCGGCGGCCAGGAACTGCTGCGCAACGCCCTTGGTCTTGAACAGCCCGCCGTGGGCGAACATCCGATCCAGCCGTACGCCCTCGTTCTTCTGCAGCACCTCCATGCCGATCCGTAGCGTGGCCAGCGAGGCGAACAAGTGCGTCCGCATGAACGTGGCCAGGTCGAAGCGACTGTCAGGGGAACGAACGAACAGCGGTCGACCCTCTTCCAGGCCGGTGATCGGCTCACCGGAGAGATAGTTGTACGACATCAGGCCACCGCAGTCGGGCGCGCCGGCCAACGCCGCGGTGAACAACGTCTCGAAGATCGTCGACAAGCCCGCCTTCACGCCGAGAGCCTCCGCGAACTCCGCGAACAAGCCCACCCACGCGTTCAGCTCACTCGCCCCGTTGTTGCAGTGCACCATCGCGACCAGGTCACCGGCCGGCGTGGTGACCAGGTCCAACTCGCGGTGCACACGACTGAGCGGCTGCTCGAGGACGACCATGGCGAAGATGCTCGTGCCGGCGGAGACATTGCCGGTTCGCGGCGCGACCGAATTCGTGGCCACCATGCCCGTGCCGGCGTCTCCCTCGGGCGGGCACAGCGGGGCCCCCGGGCTCAGCCGACCGGTGGGGTCGAGCAGTTTCGCTCCCTTGTCGGTGAGCTGACCGGCCGGCTGGCCGGCAACCTTGATCGCCGGCAGCAGGTCGACCAGCGTCAGGTCCACTCCGGCGCCGGCGACGAGCTGGTCGAACCGAGCCAGCATCGTGGCGTCATAGCCGCCGGTGCTGATATCGATCGGGAACATGCCGCTGGCATCGCCGACCCCGAGCACCTTCTCACCGGTGAGCTGCCAGTGCACGTACCCCGCCAAGGTCGTCAGGTGTGCCAGGCGCCCGACGTGGTCTTCGCCGTTCAGGATCGCTTGGTACAGGTGCGCGACACTCCACCTGTGGGGGATGCTGTGCCCGAACTCCGCACTCAACCGCTCTGTCGCCTCGCCGGTGTTGGTGTTACGCCACGTGCGGAACGGCGTCAGCAGTTCGTCGTCGGCGTCGAAAGCCAGATAGCCGTGCATCATCGCGGACACGCCGAGCGCCCCGACCGTGGTCAACTCGACGCCGTACCGCTGCCGGACGTCGGCGGCCAGCGCCGCGTAACAGTCCCGCAGCCCGTTCCGGACTGCCTCGAGGGAGTACGTCCACATCCGGTCGACGAACTGGTTCTCCCAGTCGTGGCCGCCGACCGCGAGCGACTCATGATCGGGTCCGATCAGCACCGCCTTGATCCTGGTCGAACCGAGCTCGATCCCGAGGGCAGTGCGGCCCTCGGCGATATCAGCAACGATGTCGGTCACCATGTCTGAAGAACCCTCCGCTCAGCGGTGTAGACCCGGACGCTCACCTTGGCACTACCACCGCGATCATCCACGACCGCTGGAAATTCTGGACGAGTTCGCCGGGTGAGTGCCCCGCGCGTCCGGCGCCGTCGCTGTCCGGCGCTGACGGAGGCACTCACCGAGGACCGAGTCAGGACCGGTGCGGGAGGAGTCCGCGCATCACGAGATTGGCCATCGCCTCCGCGGACTCCTCCCGCTCCCGGACGTTCCAGTCGCGGGACCGGCCCAGCCGATAGGCCAGCGGCTCGTGAGTCATGGCCAGTGCCGGTCCGGTGATCGCGAAGAAGACCATGTCCATCGCCGTCCGCGGCATCCGGCCGGTGGCCATGAGCCGCTCGACGGTCGGTCGGATGCCGGCCCAGAACGGCTCGATGAAATGCTCGTGCAGATAGTCCAGGCGATCGGAGTCACGCACCGACTCATCCGCGACCAGCCGGTTCACATCGGGAGTCTGTGCCGCCGCCCGGTAGAAGCGGGTGACCGTGGCGACGAGAAGCTCCTCGTCCGGGAGCTCCCCGATGACGGCCTTCAACTCTTCGCCACGCTCACGCATCGCGGCATCCACCACGGCCCGCCAGAAACGCGCCTTGGACCCGTAACGGTCATTGACGAAGTTGTGGCTGACCTTCAACCGCCGGGCCAACTCGCGCACGGTGGTCGCCTCATAGCCCAGCTCGGCGAAGGTGTCGAGACCCCGCCGAAGGATCTCGTCCTCGGTGAGGGCGACGGAGATGCTCCTGCTCCCAGTCGTACGGTCCCGGGCGTCCGCGGTCACTGGAGTGCTCCTCGTTCGATCATGCTAACCGCGCCAGGCCGGCACTGACCTCGGCGGCTGCGCGCGGGGCACCGGCCCGCGGCGCCACGCCCACCATCATGCCGCAATCCCCCGGCCGCATCGCCACACGCTCGGCCCAAGGCGAAGCCGGCGAGGCTCGGCGTACTTCGCCTTGACCAGCGAGACACGCGTGGGCTCGGCCGAACCTCAACTGGCGAAGACGACGCCCGGCGGAAACTCGCCTTGATCCTGCCAGGCCCGTTTGATCTTCGCTGCTACCGCGCCGGCGGCAGGATCGAACCGGCCGTCCTCGGGCGCTATCTGCCAGGTGCGCTTGTCGATGGTCAGCACCCGATCAAACTGCCGATCGAGCCCGAATTCGTACCGAACCTCGTCCGCGGTCTCCGCGACCTTTCGCCCGACCACCATCATGCCCACGGTTACCTCCAGGGTCTCGAATAGTCCTCGTAGGTCGGGGCCGGGATCTGATTCTGCCAGTTGGAGACCTCATTGGCCGCGCGGTGGGCTTCCTCGTAGGTCGCACCCGGATGGGCGTCGTAGTAGCGTGCCTCCGCCGATTCATGCTCCAGCAACGCGATGTCCTCGGGTTTCGCGTGTCCGGAGCGTAGCCGCAGCCAGGCCTCTGCCATGTCGGGGCTGGCGTCGTACCGCCGATACACGACCCCGCCGTCGTAGTCGGAAAGCGGGTGTTCCTCGAAGAAGACGTGGTCGCGGATCCGGTCGATCTCCTCGGCCGAGAATCCCGTCGAGCCGTCAAGCCGATCGACGTCGTGCAGGTGGCTTGCGATGACGTCGGCGTCGGCATCTTCCCGGATGTGGTCGTAGGCGCTATTGGCCCACCGATCCTGGCGCTCGTAGTCCGCTGCGTCCCAGGGCCGGTTGGAATGGCCGCCGTACGAGCCGTCACGGAAATTGGCACCCGGCCCGGCAACCACACCGGAGCCTGCTCGCCCGGCGCGCGCGGCCTCCGCGATAGCGTCCTGCGCTTCCGCCACGTTCCCCGCCGCATGCGGCCGCGTCGCGGGCCCACCGTCGCCGTGTCCCCGACGCCCCGGCGATGACGCAGCGTCGCCGGTCTCGCCACTGTGCGGCCCCCTGGCACGCCCGGTCACAACCCCGAAGCTAACAGTCAACGTCCATCGATGCGATCACACAAACCTCGATCGCGCACCGTGGGGTGCGCGGGGCCCAGGCTCGGTCGGAGCACATCCTGAGCGGCCCCGTCGGGCCTCAGAGCGACGGGGGTACGGGGTGACTTGAGATCGGCCTCGACGGCGGATCCGCGGCTCGTCCTCGGACCTCGACGCCTCGGAGCCTGAACACTTTCCTGGCTGATTGGCAATGTCAGGTTGGAAGCACGGAACTTGCCGAGGAGGGCCATGGCTTCGGATGCGGATTTGATAGGCCAGTCGCTGGACGGCGATGTCGACGCCTTCGTGGAGGTGGTCGAGCGTCATGAGGCGGCCGTCGGTTCGTACCTGGTCCGCCGGGCGGGCCGCGACGCGGCAGAGGACCTGCTGGGCGAGGTTTGGGTTGCGGCGTTCGAGTCGCGGCGATCGTACGACCTGTCGTACGACGACGCGCGGCCGTGGCTGTACGGGGTGGCAATGAACCGCTTGCGTCGCTACTGGCGGTCCCGGCCGGCCGAGGACCTGGTCGCGGACGTACCGGACCTGGCTACCGGATGGGATCCGTGGGCGGCGGTGGACCTCGGCGTGGACGCCCGGGCGGTACTCCGGTCAGCCCTGATCCGGCTCAAACCCGAAGAGCGGGAGGTCCTGAGGCTGGTCGCCTGGGAGGACCTGACCGCAGCCGACGCCGCACGAACACTCGGCATGCCGGCCGGCACCGCGCGGCGGCTGCTGAGCCAGGCCAGAACGGCATTACGCGACGCGCCGGGGGTGTCCGCGCTTCTGAAGGACCGCAACAGCGCGAAGGAGAGACACCGATGACCGACGAGCTCGATCTGGTCGGTGAGTTGGGCAGCGCAGAACCACTGCGCCCAGAGGCGTATCAGCGGGCGCGAGCGGTGCTACGGGCGGCGATAGCCGACCCCACAACCGTGCGGTTGCTGGACGCGATATCAGCGAAGGACACGACTATGGAGACGACTTCGACCATGGAAACGACGACAACCACGCGGCAACACGAATCCAGCCCGGCGATTCAGCGCCGCCGCAGGATCGGTATCGCGGGCCGGCTCGGCATCGGCGCCGGGGTAGGAGTCGCCGCCGCGGCGGCGGTCGTCGCTGTGGTGCTCAGCTCGTCAGCGACCGGGGACGCGGTGACCGGCAAGGATTCACCGACCACCGCCTCAGGGCCGGCCATCGTCGACGGGTCCGCCGACCACGCGCCGCTGATGACGCTGGCCGGGTCCATCAAGACGGTCACCCCGTCGACGGGCAACGCGTGGCTGGTGAAAGCGACTCAGGTGCACGGTACCAAGACCATGCAGGTCGTCTACACCCTGTACACCGACGGTCACGCGATCTACACGGGCAACAGCGTGAAGGACATCAAGCGTGCGATCACCCGCCACCAGGACCAGATGAAGGCCGGCGGCTACGCTCCGCTGCTCAAGGCAGCCGTCGCCGCAGCGGACAGCAGCCCGGAGGACGGCCGGACCCTCATGCTCAAGGCAGCCAAGGACAAGCTGGTTGGCCTCGACCCCGCGGCCCAGCAGGCGGAGTGGGACAAGCAGCAGGCGGCGGCCCAGGTGATCATCAAGCAGAAGGGCGGCAACGCCAAGGCGAAGCCGTACAGCCCTCAAGCCGTCAAGCGGCACTTCGACAACGCCCTGTGGACCTACAGCACCCAAGCGCTGTCCGCCGGTGACGGCAACACGCAGGTCCGGTCCGGTGTACTGCGTCTGCTGTCCACCATCTCCGCGGTCAGCGTCAAGAACTCGACCACCAACGGCAAGGCCACGCTGACGATCACCGCCGGCCCCGAGGTGTTCGGCGGCGAGGGCGGCGAGGTGCTGACCATCGACGCCAAGACCGGCATGCTGATCAAGGACGTATCCACCGTACCGGGCCTACCCCAAGCCACCACCACCTACGAATCCTCCCGGGTGACGACAGCCCGCCTCTAGACCAGCAACTCCCACCCACCAGCATTCCGGCAGACGGGCGCAACACGCCCGGCGTTCGGCGACGGTGCGGGCCGCCTCCCCAGGCGGCCCGCACCGTCGCTTTGTTGTCTCACCCCGGAGCCAGAATCCGGACGATGTTCCGGCGATCGGCTTGCTGAAGTCGATCGAGTCGGAACCCGCCTCAACCCAGCATGACATTGATGATCCTCTAAGTTGGCATGATCAGGATGCTGATTGTCAGACTGACAATCCCGTACGGTGTGTACATGGAAGATGACCCTTGGTCTCCCCCATTGGTGTTGCTCGCCGTCGACTTAGTGATCTTGACGCTGCGGGATTCCCACCTGCGCGTCTTGCTCGTCGAACGTGGCGTCGACCCGTACCGGGGCGAGATGGCTCTACCGGGCGGGTTCCTCAATCATCTCGGCGAGGACATCGGCGACGCGGCACAGCGGGAGCTCGCCGAGGAAACCGGTCTTGCCGTCGACTCTCTGCACCTGGAGCAACTTGGCCTCTATGGTGCTCCCGGGCGTGACCCGCGCGGCCGAGTTATCTCCGTGGCGTATCTGGCGATCCTGCCGCGCCTGCCCTGGCCAGTCGCCGGCACGGATGCGGCCGGCGCTCATTGGGAGCCGGCGGAGCGAGTGCTGTCCGGGAGTCTGCGAGTCGCCTTCGACCACCGCCGGATCGTCACCGATGGTGTCGAACGTGCACGTCAAAAGCTCGAGCGTTCCACCCTGGCTACCGCATTCTGCGGGTCTGTCTTCACCCTCGCCGAGCTGAAGCGAGTGTACGAGGCCGTATGGGGCGTCCGGCTCGACCCACGCAATTTCTATCGCAAGGTCCAAAGTGCTGACGGCTTCGTCGTGGCGGCCGGATCAGCTCGAGCGGCCGACTCGGGGCGCCTCGCCCGGCTCTTCCGGGCCGGCCCGTCGAAGGTCCTGTACCCGCCGATGGTCCGATCCGCCGAAGTTGCCGACAAGGAAGGAGCAGTCCGATGAAACCTCGGCCAATCGTCATCCTGACCGCCTTGGATCTGGAGTACCGAGCGGTCAGCAAAATGCTGGTCGACCCTGAGGTGCGGACCCACGAACACGGGACCCGCTTCGAGGTGGGCCGGCTCGCCGGCAGCGGCGTCGAGGTGGCCTTGGCACTGGTCGGCAAGGGCACGCATCCTGCGGCGGTGCTGACCGAGCGCGCAATAGGGGAATTCGCACCTGCTGCGCTGATCTTTGTCGGCATCGCCGGCGCCCTGCATTCTCACATCGCGTTGGGCGATGTTGTGGTGGCCACCCACATCTACGCCTACCACGGCGGCACCAGCGAGGACGACGGTACGAAGAGCCGGCCGCGTGTCTGGGAAACCTCGCACCGCGCCGACCAGATCGCCCGCCACCTGGCCCGCCACTCCTCCGCTCGGATCCACTTCGGTCCGATTGCCGCCGGCGAGATGGTGCTGAACTCGAAGGTCTCCGCGCAGGCGCGCTGGGTACGCGAGCACTACAACGATGCGCTGGCTATCGAAATGGAGGGTGCCGGGGTGGCCCAAGCCGGGCACCTCAGCGGAGGGCTTCCGGTCGTCGTGGTCCGGGGCATCAGCGACCGGGCCGACGGCACCAAGGAGACCACCGACCGGAATCGATGGCAGCAGAAGGCAATCGTCGATGCGGCAACGTTCGCCGCCGCACTCGCCGTCGAACTCGCCGGGCCAGCCGCCGGCGGCAGCCGTCGAAACGGGGAGAGGCCCATGACCACGGCGAATCTCACGGTTCACAACATCGCCAGCGACAACGCTTGGGTAGGTGTGCAAGCCGGCCAGGTGTACGGCGGCGTCAGCATTGGTGCCGCGCAGCACGACACGGGTGATCTCGCCGAACTGCTCGCCGACTTCCACCGGCGACTCGGTCACGCAGGCGAGGCAGGCGCCCTGGATGAGGACGACTTCGCCGCGGCCGAGGCGGAACTCTCCATCGTGCACAAATCGCTGGCGCAGAGCCCACCGGACCTGCGGACCTTGAAGACGGCACTGAAGAGGCTGCTGGGTCTGGTCAGCGAGGTGACGGAGCTCGCCACCCGCCTCACTGCGATCATCCATCTGGTCCGAGGCCTGCAGTGAGACCTGCCGAGCCAACGGTCACGAATATCGCCGAGGATTCGGCCAGAGTCGGCGTGCAAGCCGGTGTCGTACATGAGATCAACATCTACCAACTCGACCCGGACGCGTCGCCGAAACAGCAGTACGAGGTGGGAGTCCGATATCTCGACAACGGCGTGCCGCAACGAGCGCTGGAACTGATCGAGGAAGCGATCGCCAAGGGACACCTGAACAGCGAAGTCCGCTTCCACCAGCTACTGTCGCTGCTGAGCGGGCGGACCCTCCAGATGCTCTCCCAGCGGGACTTCACCAGGCTCGAAGCGGCGCGGGACCAACCCGGGTTCGGCACGGACGACTGGGTCGAAGGGGTCAGGTTCATCGAGCGGCTGCTCCGGAACATCGCGGCTGCGGACCACCACCCGATCGGGAGCGACAGTTTCGACAAGCTCGGCGACATCCAGCGAAGAAAAATCACGCGCCATTTGGAGATGTTCCTGAAGGGCCCGCTGGAGGACTACGCCTGGCGTCGCGCGATGCAGGAGGCGGCGGACAGCCAACTGGCCAGAGACCGGGCGAAACGCACCTGGAAGTTCTTCGAACCCGATCCCGCCCCTCCCCGGAGGGTCGCTCCTGAGCCGGCCTCGATCACAATCGGGGTCCGGGCCAGTTTGGCTGTTGCGGTAATCGGGAGTGTCGCCACGACGCTCTACCTCGGCTCGCTGTTGCTGCAGCGTGGTGAGTCTCTCCCCATCCTTGCGTACGTGACCGGCATCCTCGGTGGAGCGGTCTGGGCCTGGAACGGCGTCGAATGGCGCTTCCGGAACGACCGCCTACGGGCGAAGAACCGGGAATACCACACGCTGCCCAGACAGCACCGACCGCCTCCGCCGGGCGGCTTCGCCAGCCAAGTCGATCGGATATTCCGCGCGTGTTTCCGTAAATACGTTCCTGCCGGCATCGACCGGGAATCCTGGCTGGCGGAGACAGCGGGCATACGCCGCAGCATCCGCAACGAGGTGGTGAAGGCGTACCGCGACAGCCCGGTGGAGGCCGACGCGATCGCCTGGCTGATCCGCCACCGGGTAAGTGTCGTCAAGCAGCGGTGGCTGCGAAACACACTATGGGACTACCGCGAAACCTATCGGACGCCGCTGTCGAGAAAGCTGGCCGTCGTCGGCGCCGCGGCCATCAGCACGGTGGCGGGTGCTCGCGCCTTGGTGGGTGCGGTGCCGCAGGAACCTCTGCGCGCTTCTCTTGCCGTTCTCCTGATGGTGGTCAGCTACTGGGTAGCCGCGACGGCCGGCGGCCGAGTCGTCGTGGAACATCGGCGGTACGCCGACGAAATGGCCGAGAACGACGACGTCTACGCCCGGAGCCAGGCGGCATACCGGCGCTGGACTGACAAACTGAGTGATACGCCGACCGACACAGAGATGGCGGGGTGGCTGGAATGCGACCGCTTGATGCTCATGGATGCGGCGCTGCGGCACTACAAGATGCGGCCCAGCAACATGATCATGCATACGTTCATCGAGGCGCCCGCGCCGGGCTGCGAATCCGCCCGGGTGCTGCATGGGCCATGGCGCTTCTCCCGCTACCGGATGCTCGTCTTCCTGCTCACCACCGACGGTGTCCGCCAGATGGCCGCCGATCTCGACTTCTTGAAGGCGGAATTCGGAAACCGGCAGCGGACCAACTATCGCTTCGACGCGGTCGCATCGGTCCGCGTGACGGAGGGTAACCGTCACGAACGTACGTTTGAACTTGCTCTAGTTAGCGGTTACCAGTTCGAGATACCCGTGACCGGATCGGGGGAAGAGCGACTCAGGATGGGCGAGCGTCCCGGCACTGTGGCGGATCTGACGGTGGACGCGGCCGGGCTCCGCAACACGCTCCACATCCTGGAGGGCATCGCGGCCGAAGGAAAGGACTGGATTGCTCAGGAGGATCAACGCAGCGGCGAACGGATCCAACGGCTCAGCCGAGCCGTTCATGGACTGGTGGACTGACTCCGGCGACGGCCGGGAACAGCGGTGGCGGCATGCTCGAGGGCCTCGCTGCCACGCAGGGCGCATGCGGGGTGACCAACCTCGTACAACGCCGAAGTCCGGCTGGCGCGCGTCCGCCTGGACGTTAGCCGCCGGGGGCGTCCATATAGTCAAGGGCCCCTGCCGACCCCACCAGTGATGATCAATGCCTTGCTTCGGGACGACGGGGCCCGGCCTCCCCGAACGAGATGCCACCGTGTACATCGCGGGCCTGCACCACATTTCCTCCGACGGAGCTGGACAGGTTGTTGACCACGCCGCCGGTATCGACGGTCAGGTGTGGTCTGAGATCTGCCCAATGACGCCGAAGTTGCTCGTCGAAAGCCGGGTCGTCGGCGACCGTCCGCGCGAGCTCGTCGCGAAGGGCCTGGACGCGGGTGTAGTCGGCTGTCTTGGCCTCGGTCTCCACCTCGGCGAGCACCGCTTGTGCCGATTCGCGTCCCTGGAACCGGCGCCGGACCAGCCCTGTCAGTGCGGCGAACGCCGCTCTGCCGGCCTCGGTCAGCCCGTTGGCCGCTCCGGTCGCCAAGGCGAGGGCTACTGCGCCCAGAATGTCCTCGTCCGCCACGGTAGCTCCCGTCTCCGCCGATGAATCAAGCCAGGGGTCCTCGGTCGAGGATAGATGGAGGCCCATGGATGTCGGTTGGTCCCGTCAGCTTCGCGACCACACCAAAACGCCGCAGGCAGCCCTCAAGCTCCCACAACACCCACAAGGGGGGCTGCATTGACGACAAGTTGTCTCATGACTAGTATCGGTGCGTGGATCATCGCCTCCCGGGCACTCGACAGCTCGCCACAGCCCCGACCACCGACCGACCGAAGGACCGACAGTCCATCGCGAGTCAACGACCCACCAAGAAAAATGGGACTCGCCACCGCAGCGAATCCCATTCCTCGTCTAGCTATTCCACTATGTCCACTTCATCCACACTTGGACTAGGCAAAAAAGCATGACCATAATGACTATGACGATGGTGTCCAATTGACCTTTCCTTGGTGTCCGACGGCCCGGAGGCCCAAACGTCTCAAGTCACACCCGCTCACTGGACAACAAAATGGCTGACCACCAACACAGAACGGGCATGACGACGACAGAGCGCACCCCCCGAACGGGAGCAGCTCGGCCGCTGACCCATGATCTACTGAGATTCCACCGCCAGGCAAGTCACGACTTACCCCCTAAGGGACGCTTAAGAATACGACGATAATGTCATAGAAAATACCTTTTAAGGGTTTCACGGCTTGTTGAGCGATCCCCGCCACCAAAGTGCTGAATCGATCGCACCAAAGACCGCCTGGTTTGGCGAATGACGAGCTTCCTCATCGAACAGCAACCTACCTAAGCGACCGTTCGGTAACATACGCCGTTGTTCGACAGCTTTTTTCCACGGCGACGGTCAGTTGCGCTCCGCCCACAGCAACCCGTCAGTCGGTGAAAGCGTCCGGATCGGCGTCGCAAAGGAGTAGTGACTTGCGGGGCTACTCGTTCGGTGCCGGAAATACACACCCGGCAACCATCAATACAGCGGGTGTCGTGGTCGGCACGAGCTTGCAGGCGGGGAGCATCGCAGGCGGCGTGCACTTCCACCACAAGTCACCACCGCCCGGCACACCTCGTCAGCTGGTCGCTCCTTCCCGCTTCTTCGTCGGCCGCGAGGAAGAACTGTCGAAGCTGCGGAGTCTCCTCGCCGCACCCGGCCGCGCCCTGGCCGTGCTGAGCGGCCCAGGCGGCATCGGCAAGACCGGCCTGGCCCGGAGATGGGCAGAAGACAACAAGGACGCGTTTCCCGACGGGCAGCTGCACATCGACCTCGGTGGTGTCGGCTATGACTCACCGCTCGACCCCGGTGAGGCGTTGGGGGTGTTCCTCAGAGCGTTGGGAGTGCCGTCCGCAGAACTTCCACCCAGTCTCCAGGAACTGGCCGCTCTCTACCGGTCGCGAACAGCCGACCGCGCGTTGCTCGTCCTTCTGGAGAATGCGCACTCCGCCGCACAGGTACGGGTACTGCTCCCTTCGTCGAGTTCCGGCATGGCGCTGGTCACGAGCCGGAGTCGCCTGGCTGGACTGATCCCGGAAGGCGGGGTGCTCATCGAGGTGCCGCCCTTGTCCCTGGCGGAATCGCTGAATCTGCTGACGCATATCGTGGGGCCGCAACGGGTTGCCCGGGAGCGCCAGGAGGCCGAGCATCTCGCGGCGACTTGCGGAGGGCTTCCGATCGCCCTGTGCCTGGTGGGTGCGAGATTGGCGGCTCGGCCACGGTTGACCCTGGCGCGCGTTTCACGAGATCTCAGCGACGAAACGAGTCGGCTCACTGTGCTCGACAGATCGCAGGACGCCTCAATCCTGGCCACGTTCGACTGGTCGTACCGAGCGCTCGGGGCCGCCCCGGCGGCGCTGTATCGCAGGCTCGCGCTGCACCCGGGTCAGGAATTCGGGCTGGGACCAATCGTGGCAGTGACGTCTGGCCTGCCGGGTGCCGGGCCAGCAGCTGATGGCGGCGGGCACGCGGAGATCCTGCTCGAGGCGAACATGCTGCAGGAGGTGACCGAGGAGAGATTTCAGTTCCACGATCTGCTTCGGCTGCACGCGCTGCGGAAGGCGGATGCCGAGGATACGAGTGCGGAGCGGGCGCAGGCTCTGCTCGCCATGCTTGAGTGGTATCTCGCTGCCGCCGCTGTGGCCGACGAAATCGTCACGCCGTACCGCCGCCGGTTGCCATACGTGTACTTCACCGATCCAGGGGAGCTGCCCTCGCCCGCGACCCGTGATGAGGCATTGACCTGGTTGGACCGCGAAAGGCTCAACCTCATGTCCGCCGCCGGTGCGGCGCTGGAGCATGGCTGGGCCGAGCTCTCTTGGCAGCTGGCGGACGTGATCTGGGCACTGCTGTTGTATCGGAAGCACTATCGTGACAGGCGGATCATCGATGCTCGCGGCGTCGAGGCTGCTCGTCTCTGGGGCAACGCGTGGGCCGAAGGCCGCATGCTGAAACGCCTCGGCCGCACCTGCACCGTGGTCGGCGACCATCGAGCCGCCGAGGAGCATCTACAGACCGCGATGCTGCGAAGCAACGAGGCCGGCGATGCCCACGGCGCCGAAGAGGCTCACGAGATGTTGGCCGCGCTGTATCGCGACTCCGGTAGGGAAGCTTTGGCCCTGGAAACGTTCCACCAGGTTCTGCAGGCCAAGCGCGGCCTCGGCGAAAGCCGCAATGTCGGGCTTACCCTGATCAATATCGGGATGCTCCAGTCTCGGATGGGCCGGGCCGGTGAAGCCATCGTGGCCCTGCGGCAGGCCGAGGCGCTGCTCACTCAGCTAGCTGACGCGGACCCGTACAACCTTTTCCGGGTGAAGATCGGGCTCGCTGGTGCCTACCTGCACCTGGGTGAGCTTCGCACGGCCCAGGCCGCCGCGGCCGAGGCAGGAGAAGGGATGCGAACCTTGGGGTCAGCGTTCGAACACGCGGAAGCTCTCGACCTGTTGGGCCTGATCTCCGAAAGACGCGGAGATTTGTTCAGCGCCCGCCGTCACTTCACCACAGCACTGGACATCTACGACAGCCTGGGTTCCTCGCGCGCCGGCGGCATGCGCGCGAGGATCGACGGGCTCGCCGGCAGTGACGCACCACCAGAAGTAAAGGGCGCGGGCAAAGACATCGACTGAGCCGGACGAGAGACCGAGACGGTCGGCGAAGCGCAATGCCACCACCGTCCCGTCCCTCGTCCCCGCCTCCAGGTGGCGCGGTGTGACAGCGATCAGAACAATCGTCAATCCTGGATATCGCCGGAACAGGCCAGCGAACTGCCCCCGGTTGTCGCTGCTGTCCCGGTTGTCCGCACGGACGATCAGCACGTCCGCGAGCGCAACCGGGGAGCAAAGGGACGTACCCGGGAAGTCGCGGACAATGACCGGCTCCTGCCGGTCATTCATGATCGATCTCCGGCGGCTGTGGACTGAGGAACCGCCACAGCCGCGAGTGCTCGATGTCTGCCCGGCTCGCGAAGACCCAGCAGCTGGTAAAGCGCGTGACGCACGAGACCACGGGATCGTCCCGGCCGCGAAGTGATCGCCGCCGCAACGCGGGGGAAGTCGACAGGCCGCGCGGCCCGCACCTGGGCACGGATGGATCTTGACGGGTCCAGTCGGCCGGCGCTGTCGATCGCCAGCGCCTGGGGTGAGCCGGGCGCGACCTTCTCGGGTCCTCGCATGGTCCGGCAGAGGATCGGCAAACCGATCGCGGCCGCGTAGGCGGTGACAGAGCCGTAGTCACCAACCAGAACGTCAGCGGCGGCCACGACGGCGCGCCAGTCGTCGCACGGGTCGGGAAGGAGCATCCCAGCCTCCTGGCAGTCCTGCGTCCAGGCGCGTATCTGGCGCTGACCGTGCGCGCCCCACACCGCGGGATGCAACAGCGTCGCGACCCGGAACCGTCGCGGGGACAACTGATTCATGATCTGCGGGAGAAGGCCAGGATCGCCGCCGAAGAGGCCATGGTGTCCCCAGGTCGAACTGACAACAACGAGTTGCTGATCGTCGTCAATTCCGAGCGCACGTCGATATCGCTCCCGCAAGGGCAGACTTGCAACGAGCCGGTCGAAGCAGACATCGCCCGCGACAACCGCCGCTCCGAGCGCCTCAGGGCACTGGCGTGACAGGACATCGCGTTCTTTCTCGTGAGCCAGCAAAATTTTCGATGCCAGAATGCGCCCGTCGCGTGCCAAACGCTGCGCATCGAGGCCGTACACCGTTGGTGTTCTCAGCGGCGGCCCGCCGCGGGCGGGCCGGATGGCGATCTTGGCGCGGCCCGCTCCGTGCGCCATCACCATCAGGGGGCCATGAAGCTCATGCAGTCCGCCGTGCGAGGCGGCGATCACTACATCGAAAGTCTCTCTGGTGGCCTGCTCCCACGACAAGACGACGGCGCCAAGTGCCCGTAGATGATGTTTCACACCGACGTTGAAGACGTCCGGTGCCACGGTGAACACGACCTGCACCCGTGGATCGCACTCGACCAGCTCGACCACGTCGAGCAGCCGATGACACGTCGCCATGGTGTGGGCCACCACCAGCACCGTGCGGCAGTCGACACGGGAAACCCATCGCCGCGAGTCGATACCAATCGGTGCCTGAATCCATTCATGATCCATCATTCGGACCTCGCCCCCTCCGCGGTGATTCGACGCCCACAGCGTGCGGCCAACGAGTTGTCCGCATGATGGCGCGCGAGGTTGCAAAGCGCTTGCACGAGAAATCGCAATGACGTGTCAGATCTAGCGCAGTACGCGCAAAGAAGGGTGAACCAGCGCAGCGAACATGCCGTGAGTGATGGTTGAGGGACACGGGGTGAGGGGGCCATTGATGTTCGGGATACTCGGTCCGACGGAACTGATCAACAACGGCAGGAATGTTCCACTCGGGGCCGCTAAACAACGAGGCATGCTCGCCGTGCTGTTGTACCGCGTCGGAGAACCCGTCCGCGTGGAAATGATCGCGGAGCACCTCTGGCGGGACGCAGCCAGCACCGATCGCCGAAGAACGTTGTACTCGCTCGCCAGCAGGTTACGGGCGGTCCTCAGCCAGGTGGGACTAACTGATGTGCTCACCCGGGTCAACGGTTCGGGAGCCTATCGTCTCGACATCAGTCCTCAGTATGTGGACTTTCATCAGTTCCGGCATGCCCTGGCGGAGGCTCGTGAGGCGACATCCACCGGCGACTTCGAGCGCTCGGCGACCACCTTGGTCAATGCTCTGACGCTGTGGCGGGGAGAACCACTTGCGGAACTGTGCGGCCCGCACGCGGATGACCTACGTCGACAGCTGAACGAGAAGTTGCTCGACGCCCACAAGCTTCTGGCGCACAGTTGGCTGCGGGCCGGCAGACCCGAATCCGTGCTCACCCAACTCGAACCCATCGTCCGGGATCACGATCTCGACGAGGCGCTCGCCCGGTCGTGGATCACCGCGCTGACGGCGACCGGTCGGCAGGACGAAGCTCGGCGTTTTCTCGTCAACTTCCAGCGACGATTCCGCCGGGAGATGCACGCCGAGCCGGCCATAGACCCGAACACAATCACGGCGCCGCACGACGCCGCCGGCTGCTCAAGTCCCGGCAGAGCACCGCGTCGGCTGCCGAAGGGCATCAACGACTTCACGGGCCGCGACGTCGTCCTCGGGGAACTCGACACCCTCGTGGCTCCCGACCAGCCGAACGGCCACGTCGTCGTCATCACGGGGATGCCAGGGGTCGGCAAGACCACCCTGGCGACGCACTGGGCACACCGCAACCGTGACCGCTTCCCCGGCGGACAGCTGTACCTGGACGCGAGCGCGTACGGGCCGGCGCCGCCGGTGGACCCCAACGACGCGCTGGACCGATTCCTGCGAGCGCTCGAGGTGCCGCCTGATCGCATGCCCCGCACGTTCGAGCAGCGACGGGACCGCTTCAACCAACTCCTCACGGGGCGCAGGATGTTGATCGTTCTGGACAATGTGCTCGACTGCCCCCAAGCCCGGGCATTGATTCCCGACGCCGACGACTGCGCGACCATCATTACCAGCCGCACCAGGCTCGGTGGACTTACCATCCGCAACGGAGTCCGACACGTCACCGTCGCGCCGCTGGACGAGACCGAGTCGGTGCAGCTGCTCCGCCAGGTGATCGGGGAATCACGAGCAGAGACCGAACCGGACTGCTTGACACTCCTGGCGCGACTGGCCAACGGGCTGCCCCTGGCCCTGCGCGTGATCGGCGAACACATCGCGCAGCGGCCCCTGGCCGCAATCAGCGATCTCTCCAATGAACTCCACGGCCGCCTGCTCGCCGCCAGCGGCGAGATCGATGAGGCAACCTCTCTGCCCACCGTCTTCGCCTGGTCGTATGACGCTCTGAGCAGCGACACCGCCCGTTTGTTCCGCCGGCTTGCCCTTCATCCCGGCCCGAACGTCAGCGCCGAAGCGGCCGGCGCGCTTACCGCCTGCGAAGCCGGCCGGGCTCAACCGCTCCTCAACGGACTCGCCAAAGCCCACCTGATCAACCATGACACCTCCCGCCGCTATCGCTTTCACGACCTCCTACGGCTCTACGCCTTGGACCGCAGTGCCATCGAGGACAACAAACACGAGACCGACCAGGCGCTGCGCAGGCTGCTGGACTGGTACCTGCTGTCCGCGGCCGCAGCCGCAGCCGCTCTGGCACCGGAATGGCCGGCGATGCCAGACCTGCCCAACTCCCCTGAGACCAGACCGATGTCCTTCGCAACGGACGTCGAGGCCATGAAGTGGTGTCAGACCGAGCGGGCGAACCTGTGTGCCGTGAGCAGGTGGGCAGCGCAGAACGGCTTCGACCGCCACGGCTGGCAGATACCGGGCGTCATTCACGAGATCTTCGAACGGTATGGCCGTCAGGACGACATCCTGCACCTCAACAAGCTGGCGCTCGCATCGGCACAGCGTGATGGACACGAGATCGGGCAGATCGGCACGCTGACCAATCTGGGTGCCACCTACCTGACCATGCACTCGTACCAGCATGCGGCAGAGAGCTTCGCCGCCGCCCGACAACTGGCTCGTAGCACCGGCCACATCGAGGCGGAGACCATCTGTGCGCACAATCTCGGCTCCGCCTATCTGAGCTCGGGTCGGGCCGTCGAGGCCATCAACATCTACGAGCAGGCGCTGACCGTCTGCCGCAGGACGGCCGAATCAGCCGGCGAGGCGGCCGTACTGCACCGGCTTGGTGACGCCTACCTGGATCTCGGAAAGTACCGACAATCCGCAGCGCACTACTTCGGGGCGCTGCGGATACGGGAACGCATCGGATCGCTACGTGGTAGCGGAGCGACCCACGGCAGACTGGGCAACCTCCGTCTGCACACCGGTGAGCTGGAACTGGCAAGGGAACACTGTGGCATCGCACTGGAAATTCACGACCGGACCCAGGATCAGGCAGCACGCTGCGACACCATGATCACAATGGCCGACGTTCACGTTCGCCTGGCGATGCCGCACGAGGCAGTCAAGTTCGGCCAGCAAGCGGTGAACATAAGCGACGAGATAGGGGACTCGCACCGACGCGTCCGCGCACTCGCAACGCTGGCTGACGCGCTCACGGCGGTGGGCGCGACTGCGGCAGCCCACCGTACGTGCCGCACGGCCCTACGGATCCTCGCCGACGTGGCAGGCGACGGCCCCAGCGGGCTCGGCGACCGCATCCTGGCTACGCAGCGAGCCCTGGCAGACGACACTTCGGACAACGGCCGGGGAGACCATGTAGACGCGGCGCCCGTACCTGCCCATTCATGCGCGTACCGCTCGAACGAGCCCGGCCCGGTCGTATCGGCCGCCTGACGGTGGCCAGGGCCTGGTGTGAACTGCGCCGGTCCCATCCTTCTCCAGCCGACTGGCAGGAGGCGGCGGTCGTGGTCGACCTCCAACCAGATCGCGTTGCTTCGCAGCGCCAAGGAGCCGCACGACGAAGTCAGAGTCTCCCCACGAACAACTGTTCATCCTTGTCGGGGGTTGTCACAATCGGCGCCGTAGCCGGGTAGGTGGGGGTGAAGTTGTTGTCGTTCCTTGACCGGATAGCACCGTTCCTCTGGATCCTCGTGGGAATCTGCATCATCGGGTTGGCCTCCGAAGTGTTCGGCATCATGCAGCAGATCCCCGTCCAGCGCGGGATAGACGCGCATCCGGTGCGTCTCTCCGGCACCTTCACGGAGCTGGACAAAGAGGGAAAATTCCACGACGACAAGCACTACATTTCGTACGCCTATCAGGATCGCTCGTTCAGCACGCCACTGCGCGGAATCCCCGGCAACCCCGACCTCGGCGCGACCGTATGCGTGGAGATCGACGCCACCAAACCCGAGAACATCCGTCCCTGCGACACCCGGGGAGGCCTCGGCGACAGCCTGTCCGGTCTGATCTGGGGCGGCAGCATCCTCGCGGCCGCCCTCCTGGCCTTGTGGGCCCGAAACGACTTCGCCTGGGGCTTCGACTGGCGGCGGGAGAACAAACGGCCCGAGCGCCCACATCCCTCGACCATGCGACGTAAACCGACCCGCCGAGACCGGAGGAAGGCGCGCAAGGCTCTACGGGAGGCCGAGGAGGAACTCACCGGCTGGTGATCGTCAGCCGCTTCTGACCAGCGGGAGTGGGATGCCCAGCTCACGACGCAGCCGAGCGACCTCATCGTCGGTCACCGCGTCAACGGAACCACCGGTCAACTTGCACAAGCCGGCCACGCAGCCAGGTCAGTTCAGCCGCACCCGGTCGAACCGATCGATCAAGCTCGGCTTGCGGGCATGCCGCTCCCGCAGCCGGGCCATCTGCTCCGCGAACTCGAAGATCTCACCCTCCCGTACCGCCAGCGCCTGAAGATCCAGCAGCAGGGTGGCCGCCGCGTCGTAATCCTTCGGCCGCTTCGTCGCGATCAGTTCATCCACCTGGTTCCAAGCTTGCACCAGGTGCCGTGCCAGCGCGTCCAAGCGCTGCTCGCGGGCCGCGGCAGCCGTCTCCTCACGACGTCGACGCTCGGCCGCCTCACGCTCCCGGATCTGCTGCTGCCGGACAGCCCAGCGCTTCTCCGCCGCGGCGAGCAGATCACCTGCGGCCCGCCTCGTCCCGGCGGCTGGATCCTCCTCCGTCGCGCCGTGGAATCGGCGCAGCAACTCCGATCTCAGCAACCCGCCGTCACCGCGCAGCACCCGCAGCAGCACCTCGTCCTTGTCCGCCTCCGGCAACCGCTTCACCCAGCGGCGTAGGACGGCGGCCGAGGGCTCCTTCTCGGGCAACGGCCGGCTCGCCGCTGCCGCCACGCCCAGCAGATCGGCGTCGAGGCGAAGGAAGTCAGCCAGGGCCTGCAACGACCCGCTCAGTCTGGACAGCCCCGCCGGGACCGGCGGCTCCGGCTCGTCGTCCGCCAGTTCCCGATTCTGGACACACAGCAGCCAGGCCAGATACAGCAGCCGCTGATCACCGGCGGCCAGTTCCGCCCGAGCCGGAATGATCGCCGAGAGCCGCGACTCCTCGTCCCACCGCTCCTCGTCGCCGTCCTCGTCCTCACTACGAAGATCAAGGACCACATGCGTACGGGTCGTCCAGGAGCCGGCCGACTCACCGACGCAGAATCTCGCCGCCGTCTCCGGGGCCAGCGTCGCCTTGGGCAGCCGCAGCATGATCCGCCGGGTACCCCAATTCGCCAGATAGAGGTGCGCGTCGAAGTACCGCTCCATCCACTTGGCAGGATCGGTCTTGAGATCGCCCCACTGGTAGTCGTTGACGAAACTCGACGAACTGATGCGGCCCCGGGTCGACACCGCCCGCAACTCGCCCTGCTGCTTCGCCGTCAACGCCTGGTCGAGCGCCACGAACTCGTAGTACTGATACTCGCTCACTGGCCCACCCACCACCGGTACGCCTCGATCCACCGCGCACCGTCAGGCGCTGGATCCGGCAGCGGCAGGTCCAGGATGCCGATAGCCTGCCGGATCCGGCCGCGGTGACAGATCGCCACGATCCCCGACGAGCGCAGATCCACCTTCCGGACCACCACCGGCACACCGAGAACCTCGGTGTCGAACGGCACCGCCAGGTTGTCCTGGATCATGACGAACAGGCCACTGAGCTGCTCATGCTCGTCGTAGCAGTCCACGACCGCCTCGGCGACCAGAGCATCGAGCTCGGCATCACTGAGCGAAGACACCCGCGCAGGATAGGGAACGCCACCCGGCGATTCATCAGCACCCAGCCACAGCCACCACTATCCGGACAACCAGGCCGCGGTTCGCATGCAGGATCCAGGTGGGGCGGACGCGTCGCTGCGCGAACCGCACAGCACGGTTGCCGGTGATCCGCCGCCGGCAGGTTTGACCAGGTCACAGGATCGCGGCGGTGCGCGATGAGCGGCACAGTGGCGATTGGCTGCGGCTCAAGCCGCCGTGCTGCGCGGCTCGAAACAAACGTCGTCGACTTCTTCGCCGGGTAGCCCGCGGTTGAAACACTGGGGTGCATGGCCTCGACCGATGTCGATCGGGTGGTGCGTGCGGTGCTCTGGCGTCGGTGGTGGCCGGCGGGCCGGGCGCGGGTCGCGGTGGTGCCGCGGGAGCCGGGGTGTGACGTCGGCGTCGTCGCGGTGGGGCGGGCGGTGCTCGCCGACCGGCGGATCCGCCGCCGGTTCGGCCGCCACGTCGCGTGGGTGACGGCCGGCCGGGAGTGTCCCGACAGTGCCACGAGTTGGGACCTCCAGCACGGTCTTCTCACCCGGCTGAGCCCGGGAACCGCGGTGCCGTACGACGGGTGGCTGTTCCAGCGCGACCGGCTCATGCGCCGGCACCGGCGCCTGCTCCTGGTCGTCGACGACACCGGCGGCGGATGGAGCCCCGCGAACCTGTTCTCCGAACGTCGCGGGCATGTGAACCTGCTGTTGGCCGCCAACCGCGAGGGACTGCCGGCCGGGTCGGTCGTGGTCGAGGTCGACGCGGCCGCCGCCGTCAACGCGGCCCGCGCCGAGCTCGCGGCACGTGCCGGTCTCCCCGGGGACGCGGACCGCGTCGCAGAACTTGCCGTGTTCTTCCCCGGCGAACCGGTACCGGTCGGCCTGGTCCGGAGCCTGTGGCGGGTGACCGGCGGTCTCAGCCTCGACGACACCGACCGGCTGCTGCACCGGGTCGCCGGAGCGGTCGCCGTCGACGGAGGCGTCACACTCGACCCGACGGCGCACGCCGTCCTGCGCCACGACCGGCCGGCGGAGTGGTTCGCCGCGGTGGGCGCCGCCCTCGTCGACGACCTGGCGGCCCGGCTGCCCCGGGCCCGGCCCCTGATCGCCACCGGCCCCGACCGGGCCTGGTGGGAGCTCGACCCGGCCAACGCTTACCTGTGGGAGCGGCTGGTGTGGCACCTGCTTGCCGCCGGCCGTCAGCTCGAAGCCGAACTGCTGGCGGGCGACCTGCGTTGGGTCACCGCGCGACTGATGCGCACCGGTCCGGGTGGGCCGTTGCGTGACCTCATGGCGGTCGTCCCGGGTTCCACCGAACGCGTCACCACGCACCTGCGCGACGCCTACAAGCGCGCCAGCACCCGGCTGGACCCGCCGGACGACGACGTGTTGCACCACGCGCTGCGGTACGCCAACACCTGGCGCGAGGATCCGTACCGCCCCAACCCGTGGGCCGAGCAGGTGCGGGTCGTCGAGGCGGCATCGCCCCGGCCGCGGCTGGTGCCCCGCTGGCGCCCCGCCGACGATCCGCAGCGGCACGGCACGCCGGTGCCCTCGTCGTACGGGTTCGACGTCAGCCCGGACGGGCGACTGCTCGCCGTCGCCGGCGGTGGCAAGTTCGTGACGGTGACCGACCTCGTCACCGGCGAGGCGGTCGCGAGCATGAAGTGCTACTCGCGCTCGCGCGACGTCAAGTTCGGCTCCGACGGCACCTGGCTCGCCCTCCGAACCTGGGACAACTACTTCCCCGGGGTCGTAGCGGACCCACCGGTGTCCAGCACCGTTCAGGTGTGGGACATCGCGACGCAGAGCAAACGCTTTGAGATCCGGGGCCACTTCCGGTCACACATCAACGGCTTCACAATCAGCCCCGACGGCCGCCGCCTCACCACCAGCCACGAGGACGGCACCCGGGCCTGGGACACGACCACCGGTGGCGCCGCGACGGGTCCACCGAGCGGCGCCCCGGCACCGCCCGGGCCGACACGGATCAGCCCCGACGGCGTCTGGCGGGCTGAGGTCGACGGCGCCGACGTGCGGCTGTGGAACGTCGCCACCGGCGCGCCTGGGCCGGTGGCCCGCACCGCCGGCCCGCTACGCGGCGTCCGGTGGCTGCCCAAGGGCCTGCTCGCGCACGGCGACTACGGCCTCTACGTGTTCGACGTCACCGGGTGAGCTTCGGCGCCACCCGCTCGGCGATCGCGCAGTTCACCTGGTCCCTTACCGACGTCCTGCTCATTGGAGGGTAGGCCCGGCCAGCTCAAGTACTGCTCGCTCGCCCGCAGCACCTGAACCGGCCCGCTCATCCACCGCTGCTCATCGGCGTCTTCCAGGCCGTTGCCGTACTCGGTCAGGAGATCAGGTGCAGCCCGACGGGGCACCTCGTTCGGGCAATCAGTCGATGAGACGCCGAGCGAGGCGTTCGGCGTTGAGTCCCCGCATCGCTCCGTCGACTGCCTCCGGGTCGGTGAGGTCGATACCGCGGGCCGCCAGCTCCTCAGCGATCTGCTTGGCCGGACCCCACGCCGCCGCGTCGTCGAACGCCTCCTCGAACGCGGGAAGGAACGTGTCGACAGCCTCGACCACCGGACTGATCCATACCGGGTCGACCGCACGACGTTCCAGGCTGTACCGGATCCAGCGCCGCAACACATCCGGCAGCGCGGCACGCTGTTCGGCGTCCAGCGCCGCCTTGCGCGGCAGCCAGTCTGCCAGGAACAAGCCGACCTGCCCCGGACTCCAGCACAGCGGGCCACTGGTCATATAGCCATCCCCGTAGTCCAGGAACAGATCGGCCAGCGACCTGGCGACCGTGTCGTCCGCCGGCGCGAACCCGTCCAGCAGGCGCTCCCGTTCCTCATCGCCCATCGACTGCCAGTCGCGGAAGTCCGGCAGGTACGGCAGGCATCGCGACCAGGCCAGCGCGCGCAAGTCGATGAAGTCCTCGTCATCCTGACGGGGCCAGGTCATGTCGGTGGTCCGCAACGCATCCGCCAGCTCCGCCAGCGCAACCTCGACCGGGCACTCGACGGCCGGCATAGGTACCTCATCGGGCTCACGCAGCCGGTCCCAGGTCTCCCCGGCCCCGGGCTGAAGTATTGCCAGCTTGTCAACCAGCACACCGCCGGCGAGGGAGATTTGCGCCATCAACGTGTGCGGCGTCTGCCCGGCGAACTCGACGAACAGCACGTGCTCGCTGTCCCAGACATCCACCGCGCGCCACGCCCTGACCGGCTCGAAGGCGGGGATCGCGAACCACTGCGGCGCCGACTGGCTCTCCGACAGGATCTCCAGCGTGCCATCCAGCAGCGACCACTCGCCAGGGACGGCGACACGGCGCAGCGCCGCCACCGCGGCCAGCCCGTGCGGCGACGGCCGGGTCGACGCCCGGCCCACCACCTCCAGGTGGAAGGTCTTCTCCGGCTCGCGCTCGCCGAGCCCGGCATCCGACCACGCCGAGCCGAGCCAGCCACTGGCCCACCGCTCGACCTCAAGCGCACTGTCCTCGGACACGATCGTCACCGCGTCACGCATCAACCGATCCGACAACCGCAGTTCACGCACCGCACGCTGCGGACGCTTCGGCTTACCCCGCCCCGCAGGACGACCACGACTCTTGGGCATATACCCGTCTATCACATCGAGCCCGGCGCGGGCGCGAGCGACCCGCGGTTCGCGGTTCGCCACACTCGGACGGCACGAACACGCAGGCCAGGCAAGAATGGGCCGGACGCGTCGCTGCGCGAACCGCACATCACGGTTGCCGGCGATCCACTGCCGGAAGGTTTGACCAGGTCACAGGCTCGCGGCGGTGCCCGATGAACAGAACGACGGCCACAGCGGCGACGGCCCGCAACTCAAGCCGCCTCGCCGCGCGGCTCGAAACCCACCTTGAGACTCACATCCAGCGCGGTCGCCAACCGCTCCAGCACCACCAGGGTCGGAACGGTCCCACCGGCCTCGAACCGGGCCACTGCGGACTGGGTCATCCCCGCGGCCTTCGCCAACTGCGTCTGACTCCAGCCCCGGCGCTCGCGAAGCTCACGAACGGAACGACCGAGTTCGAACGCCAGCCGCGCGGCGTCGTACGCCTCCGCGGCACCTGGCTCAGCCAGCCGCCGCTCTCGCATAGCGGCCCAACCGCCACCTTGGCTCATGACCTAGTCCCCCTCGTCCACGACCTCGTGCGCCTCGTCGATGCACCGTGCCAATGCCCGGCGTGCCCGGTCGATCTCCCGCTCGTCCCGCATCCGCGTCTTGTGGAAGACCGTCAGCAGGATGATCCTCCTGTCGGTCGCGATCCAGTAGGTGATCCGGACCGCCCGCCGCTCGAGGTGGAACCGCAACTCGCGCAGCTTCCGATCGAGCTGCTTCGTGTAGGGCTCACCCAGCAGCGGCCCTTGCTCAGCGAGCAGATCGACGTAGAACGCCGCGTGGGCGAACTGTGCAGCCGGCAGGCCCTCCAGCCACTTCTCTACCTCCGGCTCAAGCTCAACGACACCCCAAGCCATAGCAACGATGCTATACCACGATTAACCGCAAGGCAGCACAACCTCTACCGGACTGAACGCCGACCACGGCACCGGTTCGCGCAATGCCAAAGACGCGGCGACACAACAGCAGGTCACGGTCTTGGTGGGCCGGACGCGTCGCTGCGCGAACCGCACATCACGATTGCCGGTGATCCGCTGCCGGAAGGTTTGACCAGGTCACAGGCTCGCGGGGGTTCCCGATGAGCATGATCCGCCGCCGGGACAACCCGGTCACCCTCGCGTCGGCCGTCGGGGCGGGACTGCGTTTGCCGCCTTGCAAGGCCGTCCGCCACGAGTTGGTCACCACGCTGATCGCCGAGTTACACGAGTCGCTCACCAACGCCAGCATCTCGGACACCGAGGCGTACGCAGTCTTCGTCCGCACGGTGTCACTCCTCGACGTGTACGTCGCGAAGGAGGAACGCCGATGAACCGGCCTGTTCCTCCACCAACCCGGTTCGCCGAAGCCGAGGAGATCAACCCCTACCAGATCCTCATCGACCTCCATAACCACGCAACCGGACATCCGTTCCCGCCGACGCGCAACGATGCGCTCGCAGAATTGGCCTTGGCCGCGGCAGCGGTCTCGTGGTGGGCCCGGTGGCAACCGGCGATGATCCACGCCGCCCTGCGGGCCGGCGCTGACCTCGCGGACATCTCCGCCGCAACCGGTCTGGACATCGGCGAAGTGGTCCGCCGGTGGCAGCAGTGGGCGGAGGTCCAGACCAGCGTCGTCGTGGCCGGACATCGGTTGCTCGACCCGGACGAGGTCCGGACCATCCGTGTCCGCATCGCCGCGGAGGTGGACCTATGAACCCGACCCGCGTCGCACGGAACCTGAGCACCGTTGCGGTGGCGGCTATCGCGGCGTGGTCGTCGTGGAGTCACATGGTCCACGTCGCCCTGCGCTTCGGTGAGCGTCCGGAGGTCGCGTACGTCCTGCCGATCTCCGTCGACGGGATGCTCATCGTGGCGTCCACCGCGATGGTCGACGACCAGCGCGCCGGGCGTCCGGTGCGCTGGTCAGCCCGCATCGCGTTCCTCGCCGGCGTCACCGCCAGTGTCGCCGCGAACATCACCGCAGCCCAGCCCACCTTCGGCGCCCGCATCGTGGCCGCCTGGCCCGCCATCGCGCTCCTACTCGTGGTGGAGATGCTGTCCCGCGTCCGACGGGCCCCAGCGGCGCCGACCGAGGGCGTCAGCGCGGACCCACTCCATACTGTCGCTGGTACTGCGGCGCACGCTGATACAGGACCTCGGGCGGCACCGGTCACCGCCTCCCCTGCTGTCCGGACACGAAAGACGCCTCGGACCTCCGGGACGTCTGGGCATCGGCGCAGAGGTCACGACGACACGTCCGAAGCCGCGTCGAAGGTGAGGGCAGAACGTCCGGACGCAAGCACGGCGGACATCGCCGCTCACCTGGGAGTAACTGAACGCCATGTCCGCAGACTCCTGGGGACCGGCAGGAAGGATCCACCGGGCACAACATCGACGTCCCCGTCAGGCAGAGACTCTTGATCCGGTGGGAGCAGCGGCCCGCCTACTGACAAACCTCAGTCCGGTTCGGGTAGCTCGGCAAGCTGCGTCGCACTGATCTTCGAGGGCAGCAGGTACTCCTCAATCTGCTCTGCCAGATGCAACGGCCAGGGCAGGACGGTGGTGCCCCGGACGTAGGGTGCCGCGTCACGAAGGTCGTGGGCGAGGGCGGCCCAGTGCTCGGGGCTGTCGCCGTCCTGGAGCCCGGCCACGGTCAGTTCGATGAATTGAGGATTCCAGACCTGCGCCTTTGCCTTCGGCGCCTGGAGCTTGCCGTTGTGCTCGCCGGGCACGAGTTTCGATATGCCCTTGAGCGCTCCGGAGTGGGTGCCGGGTTTGCCGCTGGTGCTGCCGTAGACCCGTGCCAGGAGGAATCGCCACAGACCCCTGGGCTGACCGGTTTCCTCGGCGCTGACGCCGTAGCATTCCGGCGTCTCGCCGCCTTCCGCGGTGCGTACTCGTACGTGGCGTAGGCCGCGCATCTTGCCGATCGGCCGGGGTTCACTGGCGCCGAAGCCCAAGACATCGAGCTGCATGCGGCCGTTGGTCAAGGTGTTCCAGACCGAGCGCAGGTTCTGGGCGTGGGTGAGCAACAGCGTGTCGGGGTAGGCGTCGACGGCCTGGTCGATGACGTCCTTGATGAACCGGACGACGTCCTCCGGCCCGCATTTGAGGTTGGCGTTGAGGTAACGCTTGCCGACTTCCAGCAGGCCGGTGTGCAAGGGCTGCCAGGGCACCTCGGGTGCACTGATCTGGATCTCGCCGCCGGTCGGGTCGGCGAGCACCGCGACCGGCACCTGTCGTGCCACGCCCCAGACCTGTCCCTTGTTCTGCCGGATCATCCAGATGCCGAGCAGCGCGGGTCTGCGTGTGAGCGTGCCTCGCGCAGGTTCAGGAAGTAGTTGTGGCCGGATGCCGAGTTGCCGGAAGAGGTCGTCGATAGCTGCAGCGAACCGTTCGCGGTTGGCGTCGGAGGGTTCCTTGCCTTCGCGTACGCGTGGTGGGCGCTTCGGGTCAGCGACCGGGGTGACGAACTGGCTCAGCCGACCCGTCTGCAGGAGGCCGTGACGAATGGCGAACTTGGGGTCGTCTCCCCGTCGTCTTCCCTGGTAGTCGTCCGGGTGCCCGATCTCCACGAGGCTGATGGTCGGGTGGGGTGCCGGCCCGAGGGTGTCGACGACGTGGTCGACTCGCCTCTGTACTGCATCGCGGATTGAGCCGCCGGCGCGTTCGAGGTCCGCGCGGATCGTGGGCGCAGACCGGTGCCGGATCCCCACCTTCAGGTCGCCCAGGTCGAGATTCACTTCGGCACCGTTGAGGTCGGACGCGGAGGGAACGCTGACCCCAAGGCGGGTGGCCAGCCGGTCCAGGGCGTACTGGGTGGCGCGCTCGGTGTCAGTAAGCAGCTCGACGGTGAGGCGCGGGCCGACGATCTCGCGGAGGTAGTCGGCGGAGATGGGGCCGTCGCTGATTCCGCCGAGGCCCTTGTACACCGTGCACTTCTGGCGAGGGAGCGGAGCGGTGAGCTGAAAGTGTGGGCTCAGCTCGTCGGCGACCCAGGTCATCAGCGGCTCGCGGTCGGCGACCGACAGCCCGGCGCTGACCTTTTCACTCGACAGCATCCCGGTGCTGTAGACCAGGGCCGCGGCGTCGCCATGACGCTGCAGGTAGTCCATCGGCTTGTCGACCAGCTGCACCGGGTCGGGTAGGCGGTCGAGGCAGCCGGCCTCCCGCAGGACCTGGGCGACAGCATCGTCCCAGTGCGCCTCGAACGCAGTCGTACCGTCAGCCGTCGTCACTCTCGTTCGCCGGATGCGGGCGGTGCCGAAGTGGCGGGAATTCTCTAGTCCGGTCAGGTACGGCACGGTCGGTGCCAGGTATACCGAGTGGCCGTGGTCGGAGGCGAGCTTGCCGCGTACCGGCATCCAGCGTCGAACACCGAACGAGAGGTAGATCAGCACCTCCTCGCTTGTGGGAAGCGTCTGCGCGGTGATACCGACCTTGACGGAGAACGGGGTCTGGTCCTCGACTCGCTCGGGCGGCCAGGAGATCAGCTCGGCTCCGTCGGCGCTCGGGCATCGGAGGAACCGCAGGTTGTTGTGCGGGCAGTAGGCGTCCGGGCGGGACAGGGTGGCGGCGATCTCCATGGGCAGCAGCCGCAGAGCGCGCTGCCGATCATCGGGCGCGGTCAGGTCCAGGTGCACCGGCGACCAAACCAGGTCGCCAGCGCTGAGCTGGGACAACGTCAGCTTGATCTGTTCCGGTGTGGCCTTCTGCGCTCGTACCCACGCCGCGACCAGGGCGAAGATCGCCGCCGGGTTGATCTCGCGGTACGCGAGCAGCCAGTCCTGGTCCGCGTCGCCGCGTCCGGCGTACGGCAGCGTGACGACGCAGTCGGGCACCAGGGCGGTGATGGCCTCGTTGAGCGAGGCAATGGGGATGCTGGCAACCTCACCACCTCTGCGTGCCTGCGCCAGCCGGCGTAGCGGTTCCTTCCAGCGCCCCGGAAAGCGCATGAGGTGATAACCGCGCCGGACCGGATGCGCCGGGTCGAGCCGGAGGACGGTGACGGCGAGCTCGTCGTAGCGGGGTGCCATGTCAGTGATCTCCCATTGCGCTGAGGGCCTGGTAGAGGGGCTGGTACAGGGCTTGGACCAGATGCCGGTCGGGGTGTGCGCTGCTGGCCTCGAAGTACGGACTGAGGACCTCTCGCATGCCGTGCAGCAGGCTGGTGCTGGCGTCGTCGAGGTCGGCGGCATCCTCGCCGCGGCGCGCGGTGTTTGGGGCGAAGGCGGCGTCGCAGAAGTAGATCTTGGCAGCCTGGCCGCCTCGGAGGAGGCGGCCGACGACCTGCCAGATCGTGACCAGTTGGGTCCAGGCGACGCGGTTGCGTTCGCTGGTGCCGAGCTGGCTGTAGGCGACGAGCGCGTGCAACAGCCGGCGCCATTCGCGCTGCGCGGCTCGCCGCCGCTGCCGGCCAGCCGTGGCGAGCCTCTCGTAATCGGGGCCCTCGCCGATCAGTGTCGGCGCGAGCTGTTCGAGGGCGTACTGGTTGATGCGTTGCGTGACGTAGCTGAGGTCCTTGGGCCGCGGGTGTGGCCGGACCAGAAAGAAGGCCGCACCGATCGCGGCGATGCCTTCGGTGTTCAGGATGTTGTGTCCGCGTTCCACGGCGAGGATCGGTGCGACGAGCAGCCAAGCATCGTCGGTGCCGAAATCGGCGACGTCACCGCGACGGAGCAGATGAGTATCGTCCCATCCGGTTTCCTGCTCGTCGTCGCCGATCAGGCACCGCACCTGCCCAGTCCAGGACGACTTCTGCCGAAGCAGCTCAGCGGTCACGGCACGCGCCTCGGCATAGCTGCCGACCAGGAGCATGATCTTCTGCCGATCGAGTGGTAGAGCGGCCCTTTCCCGTTCGAGGCGATTCGGTTGCCTGGGCCCGGCTCCGGGTTTGGTGAGGGCCGCCACCATCTGTCTCAGCGCTGCGGTCCGCTCGGCGCCATAGCGTCCGGACACCCAGATCGGTGTGCTGCGCTCGCCCGTGTGCTGAATGTCGAGGGCAAAGGTGGTCCGTTCTATCTCGGCCAGCTTCTCCGCGGTAGGGCAGAGGATCGCCCCTACTGGCACGTCGATGTGGTAACGCGGTGAGGTACCGGCCCAGCTGGTGCCGGAGAGCAGCACCACATTCGGGCCAGGGCCGTCGGCCGGGAACAGATTCGGCATGTTCACGAGAAGCGCCCGGCCAACGCCGGTGTAGCGGAAGAATCGGAACTCGCCCAGCTGCCCGTCGCGGCGGCTCGCCTCGTCCTCGACGTATTGGAAGCCCAGCACATTACCCATGGGCGATTCGGGAACGGCAACCGCGAGATCGACCGGTGGTCGACGGACCTCGGTGGGCAGGGTATCGAACAGCTCGAGTTCGGCGGCGACCTCCGGCCACATGGCGAGCATCAGGTTGAGCCGGTGCGCCATCACGGCTACCGCAATGGCGAACTCCAGCCGCCACACGTTGCGGTCCAGGTCGCTGGGCGCGACCTTG